>JBBDIN010000122.1:0-15695 GCA_040880385.1 Thermodesulfobacteriota bacterium
TTGTTGATTGCGTTTGCTCTATTGTTCAATGCACTTTGGATAGCACTAACAATCACATTTTTTATGTTTGTCATGCACAAGGGAGTGATTGAGCGCGAAGAAACATACCTTGAGAACAAATTTGGCAATGAGTACCTCCAATATAAAAACCGAGTCCGAAGATGGATTTGAGCAAGCAAACCTAACTCTAGAACTAAATTATCCAAGAAATTAGCTAAGCATAACCAAAACCTAGATAACTCACTCTAATCATTAACATATTTTCAATTTCCCTCTTGTATAGCAAGCAATTTTCAGCCAAACTGTGTTATCTCATACAATTCTCGTAAAATCGCTCAAAAATTCCAAATCATTCAAATATCATATATATTCAATAATTTCAAATAGTTATAGCAATTTTCGCCATCTTAATATTAAAACCGGTTGACATCATTACGTAATGATGTTATAAATGAACTGTGACTGAAAGAACCATACAACAAAGAGCCAATCCTAATAAAATGCATAGAGGCTCATTATATATACCAGCGCTGCTTTATGAGAGACTGCGTCTATATTCATTTATGAGTAGGACAAGTCAGTCCAAGATTATAGAAGAGGCTATAGGCAATTTTCTTGACGAACACATGACGGGCAAAGAGTACGACAATGTGCTCATGTATCAAAAGGACGAAGAAGGACGGTAAAAGAGGAAACTCAAGAGAGAGAGGATGGCATAATGAGAGTTAGAGAGATGATCAAGTTCTTAGTAGAGAATAAGGGTTGGTATCTTGTAAGGATTTGCGGATGCCACAGACAATTCAAGCTAAGGAGTAAAAAGAGCAGGCTTACTATTAATTGCAGGATGGACAAGGAACTGAGTGAAGGTGCACTTTTCCATTCAATTAACCAATGTTTTGAATCCAAAGAAATAGTAGGAAAGGACCATTATGAATTTACCATCGAGGAATCTTCTAACTGCTACTCGGCATATAGCCCAGATTTGCCAGGATGCGTTGTAGTAGGCGATACGGTAGAAGAAACCAAAGAGTTAATGGCGGGGGCAGTTAAGCTCCACTTGGAAGGTCTTAAACAAGAGGGCCTTATTGTCCCCGAGCCCGGAAAAGCTACTACATATTTTGAATTAAAGCAAGCCTCCTGAAGTGTGAACATATCTCACCTTGCGCAATAGTAAATATACAAATTACGGGTCTCAAACAAGGTGAGATATGTTTTTTTCATTCCACGCAAAACCCATTTATAGTTTGAAATTCTGAGAGAGTTCGATATTTTTTTTCATACTGGTATAATCAATTCCCTCAAAGAAATCAGATACGGAGAGGTGGCCGAGTGGTCGAAGGCGCTCGCCTGCTAAGCGAGTAAGGGGGTTATTCTCCTTCGAGGGTTCGAATCCCTCCCTCTCCGCCATATTATTCTTAGAATTCAATCCATCAAAAGCTGGTATAGGTCTTCTTAATAATTGGCAGCATTCTGCCTTAACTTTCTAAAAGAAGAGAATTCACAACAAATTAATCTTGGGATTTTAAATCCTATCGGCAAATCTTTAGGAAAAACTATCTAATACTTTGAGCAAATAATCTCCGCTTTTATTGGCAAAAGCGATAATGCGTGCTTGTTCTTCATCGCTCAAATCATTCTCAATATGACGAATAGTTCTTTTTATTGCAATGGAATGCCCGGGGTCTTCTTTAGCGTGAACTTCTATAAATTTGAAAGGAAAATCTAGAGGGTGGTGCTTAGGAAACATCGCGCCTGACGCATTTTCAAAAAGATAAGAATGACCTAGAACACCTAGAGGAAATTCTTGGGCGCAGTCTTGGAGAATAAGATCATACTCGTGAGCGATGGGACTCTCCGCCATTTCTACTCCCCCTACTCCAAGCCCTTCTAAATCTTGAAGAGCAATCTCAGCATGGCCAAGCTCACCTTTAGCACAGACCTGAAGCCTCTTACTTAAGTACGGGTTTTCTTCCCTAGTCATTTCGCTTGCAAGATTGACCGCTTTTTGACTTATATATTCAATTATATAAAAGGTCTTTAGGAATCTGACATATTCATCTTTAGAGATAGTACCCGAAAGCAGAGCTTTTACTTCTGGCATATCTTCAACTTTTGTTAGATAGGTTATGACTTCTCGGTCCAATCTTGCTTCTAGGCTATTCATAATTTGGACTATATGATATATGAATTGATTGACTAGGCAAGAGAGGATTTTACGCTTTTAGAACTACCATATATTGATGTGATGAGGATTATCAGTAAACTAGTTACTCGCTGTGCGCCCGTAGCTCAATTGGACAGAGTGCTTGATTACGGATCAAGAGGTTGGGGGTTCGACTCCCTCCGGGCGCACCAGTGTTTCTCTACAATTTTTTCTTAAGTTAAAGTAGAACAGAATCTGCTTCTATTTCTACAACTAACAAGAAAAGACGGCTGTACATGGCTTTGACATATTCAAGCGCCCTACCCTCTGCCCTTGCTATTCCTTTATGGAAATGAACCGGGAAAGATAAACAAGATAGCGCACCTAACCTAAAATCTCTCTGCGCTTCCTCCCATCTGTAGTTGGTGACCCCTTGTTCCAGAAGCTTATCGTACCAGAATCTAAGCGCTTCGAACTGCCTGCCGCTGCGTTCACTTGGAAGCTCACTTCCGCCTATCAATCTGGCTACATCCGTGGCGCCCATGCTCCGAATAACAAACTGCCAATCCAATATTATCACAGCCTCATCTGAGCCTGATTCTCCAAAAAGCAGATTATCGACCTTCATGTCATTGTGAGTTAATGTCTTGGGCCTTGAGGTGATTTCTTCAAATAACCAAGAAATGTGAGGTCTTAATTTCTCGCCTATTTTCATTCCTAGAGAATCAATAAAATATCCACACAGCTCAACAAATGAATCCCAATTTTCATTATAACCCTCTTCAATGTTATTAGTGTTCGGAATCCATTCTAAGTTATCCAATATAGGGTTATTCCAATATGCCCCGTGAACTTTGGCTAATGATCCAAGGGTTGTTAATACTTGTTTGTGGCTCATTCCTATGACCTGATCCCCTGGGGTGAGATGACTTAAATCCTCCATCAACATCAAGTTGCTATGGTATCCATTTTCTGAATATATTAGCTTAGGAAGCCGGATAGGAATTTTGCCAGCTAATTTATTGTAAAATTTGATTTCGCGCTCATACGCACTTAACTCATATCTGGCCTCTCTGGAAAGACGCGACTCAGAGAGCAACTTTAGAACAAAAGACTTTGGCACGCCAACTTCCACAGAATCATACTCGGCTTCAACTCTGACAATTGTACTGAGCCAAGCCTTCCCCTTGGCCATTGTCTCCTTCTTTAAACTTTTCACACTGGAATTTGTTAATACCCCTGCTTGCCTGAGCACATAAGTCAGCCACTGTGGAGTTATATCATCAGGATGTTTAGGATGTATTCTCGCCATAATATTAATAATACTAAATTCAGAACTGCCGTATCAAGTGTTTATCTACTATTTATTGCATCAAATCATTTTTCATACTAACTTAGTACCTATATGGCTCACAATTTAAGGACCTTTGCAGTAAAGCGCGCAGTGTTAAGTGCCTCCGTGGCCGCAATCATAAATATAATAATTGTCTATTATGCGCTCAAGGGTAAAACTGACGTTCCTCTATTTGCCTCTGTAGCAGAAATATGGAACCACTCCCTTATTGGAGCCCTAATACCGAGATCCTTGATCATAAGTTTTATAATTACAATAACAACTGTCTTTGCTACTGCAAAAGAGGCATCAAGAAAATCTGAGAATATTTCTATCAAGATCAAGAATGTGTCATGGATTAAAACAGTCATAAAGAAAGCATTAATTCGTGCATTAATTGCCTTTATTTTGGTTTTAATGCTGGCATTCATACTTAGAATCTTATTCCCAACTTATGCCACGCTATCAGTATCAGTAGTAATACCTATAGTGGGGATTTTTGCTGCTCTAGTAGCATTTTCGATGACACTTTCAGCGGTATATTCCACGGGAAAGATGCTGGAGTGAGAGTATAGATTTGCTTAGCTCTTCTTTGTCCATTCAAGCAGGCGATTATTAGCGGGCATTTCGTGGTCGAAATTAAGGACTAAACCAATATTTTCAGCAAGCGAGTTGACCCACTCAAAATCCCTAATTGCACTCTTGGGACTTCGCTTATAAAGCCAGCAGTCAAATTGCTCATTACTCTCACTTGTATATTTACCACCGTAGTTAAAGGGCCCGTATACACATAACGTGGCGTTATCTTTAAATACCTGAGCGATTCCATAAAACATATTCTCAATTTCAGCTTTACTCATTATATGAAGAGTATTAGCCGAGAAAATGCCGTCATACTTGCCTATGTCCCATGGCAACTCATTAACATCAAGATTAATGGGATCATTGATATTTGGAAGAGCGGCTTCATCTAACCACATCTTAATTCCAGTCATATCCGTATCTATATCAGATGGCTGCCAAATGAGATGAGCAAGCTTGCCTGCAAAATATAAGGCATGCTGCCCTGTCCCGCTTCCTATTTCCAATACGGAAGTTGTTTCAGCAAAGGCTTCTTTCAGCACTTTGAGTATATGGTCTTTATTGTTTTCTGAAGCCTGGCTAAATAGTTTCTTTTTCATAGGAAAGATAAATTAATTTTTGTCACTGCTACTCTCAAGATCGAGCAGAAACTCCTTTATACTAAGTCCACCTGCAAATCCTATAAGTTCTCCATTCGCCCCTATCACTCGGTGACAAGGTATTATAATAGATATTGGGTTTTTCCCTATAGCGGCGCCAACAGCTCTTACTGCCTTTGGTTTTTTTATATCATTAGCTATATCACCGTAAGAAACAGTATCCCCGTAGCCTATTGTAGTTAGCGCTTGCCAGACCCGCTCTTGGAAAGCAGTGCCTACGGGTCTGAGTGGCAAATCAAACTCCGTCCTTTTTCCCTTAAAATAGTCATTTAATTGTTTTATGGCTGATATTAAGATCTTACTACCATCTTTTCTTTCAAGCTCTGGGAATTTTGTGTGATCTGGTTTCTGATTCGGCCAATATATGGCACAGAGATTTTCATCGTCCGCTATTAGAGTAATTCCTCCAACCGGGCTTTCCATAACGGTGTAATAATACTTCATTATTCTTTCTCCTTTTTCGAAGAATTGTTTATATGTGCACGCCAAAGATACGCTGCTAGATATGAACGATAAGGAGCATATTCTTTGAGCTTAATATCAGGGTATTTTTCGAGAGCTCGCTTTAAAATCAAATCCCCTAAGGCCCTAAGAGCAATATAGTCAGCAGTCCATGACCCTATCCCCTCAATAGACAGCAGGGTTTTTCTTAAACTTACGTAATCACTTGTTGCGTCTAAGCAGAGATTGCCATCAAGCACCATTTGAGAGAGTTTGTTAATAGCTCTAGCACGCATTCTCGTTGTACCTATGGCCTCTATCTTAGCTTGAGCTAGAATTTGAGCTGTTGGAAACAGTTTCACATCTTCCCCAGTCTCAGGATTAGTTATAGTCTCTCCATATTGAGCTACGAGTCTTCCAATTATATTCCTGGCTTGAGCCAGGGAAACAAGCTGACCCAAAATTGTGCAGATTGCCCCCTCAAAAGGATCCCAGAATCTAGAAAGTCTAAGCCCGGGGTTCAAACTTACCATTTTGGAAACACGTTTATTCTTCTCTAAAGAGTTAGCAATAACTACAGGATCAGCGTTTAAATCAAACATCTGCCTTATATGCTGCATCAAAGGATAGAAGCATTTCATATCTTCAGCGACTACGGTTACCGACAGCGCAGGCTTATCTTGCGCTTGAGACACTCTTACATGTCCCTGAGTACCGAAGTTTTTAAAAGAGCGCGAATAAGAATTATCAGCAACCTGCTCAACGCCTATAATCCTATGAGCACTGTAAAATCTTAAGTGATCATCCCACAAAAAAGGTGGTCGGTAAGACAATTCAAGAGTAATGCTGCAATTTTTGTCATACTTTGCTAACTTAGATTTTCTAAGGGCTGATGGGGGTCGCGTAAAGCGTTTTTTTATAGCATCATTGAACCTCCTAACAGATGAAAAACCGGAGCAGTGTGCGATCTTAGTTATAGGCAAACTAGTTTCGGTAATAAGCTTACGGGCAAAGTCCAAGCGGTTATTATCGGCAATCTGTTTTGCAGTCTTCCCTGTTTCCTCTTGGAATAACCGCCTTAAGTGCCGGGAACTAACTCCAAGAGCATGTGCAAAAGTATCCTCATTGTAGTTAAAGAACTCAGGTCCTAATAAGAGATGTAGCCCTCGTTTTACTGCTTCGCTTTTGCCAACCCAAGCTGGGGAGCTAGGGGCGCTTTCAGGACAGCATCTCAAACAGGGCCTATAGCCAGAACGCTCTGCCTCAAGAGCCGATTTAAAGAATTGGACGTTTTCCCTTTTGGGTTTAGCGGGACAAATGGGCCTGCAGTAAATCCAAGTAGTTTTTGATCCCGCAAAAAACTTCCCGTCAAATCTATAGTCCCTAGTTAAAATCGCCTCATAGAAAATATCATCCTGGCTAATCATATTAGAAATATACACTCAGCAGATTCAAATTGCTGGCTATTTTCGGACATGGTCGTAAAAAAGCAAAAACGAGTGATTATTAGGGATTAGAAGGTAAGATAATCAGGCTTTAAGAATGATTAAAAAAGTTCCTGCTGAGCATCTTCGAGCAACACTCTCTTTAGTATGTTTTTACCTTTAATAATGGCTTTGTCTTTAATAGAATCTAGATCACTCGAATCGTTTACAAGAGCAAAGCTTAAAGAGATATATACGGGGTCTGAGTCAATATCTATTTCTTCCATCTCAACAGTCATATCTACAACAAAGGACTTTTCATCATCTGTAAGAGTAATATTTTCGACTTTATAATCTATCAAGTTATTTAATCCTTATTCTCTGAATTGACTTCGCCCTTCACTAAAATCTTTATATTGCATCTTATTCATTCGGTGCCAGTTGCCCGGCAAACAACAATTAGAACAAACTCTTAATTGATTATATAAGCTCCGAAGAAATATTACATGTGTGTGGTCAGCTAAGATTGAACTTTATGATTAAGCATAAACTTTGTACTGTATTTCGTAGCGTTTTTCAGAAATTGCGTTCTTATTTCTAATTAGGCATGTCCTTTTTTGGGTTTTCGATCAAATGATTGCTTTTGCTTTCAAAAACTATTCCCTACTATCTCCGTTGCATGATACTAATACGGCAATGGATAGAATCAATATTATTATAGATATGGATAATCTCATTCCTCTCTCCTGCAATATTCTCATCTAGAACTACATAATACTTTTAATAAAAGATTATAATTGAATTATTGTTTAACCTACAATCCCTTTTCCTTAGAATAAATTAAGAAATCAGCAAGTTTTTATATTGAGACATACTAAAATATGGATTGATGTTAAGATAAAGGCTTACGATATTGGAGGAGGCGTAAAAATCTTAAACCGTAAACCTCAGATATTTGAGCTCAACAAATTAGCCTACTATAGCTCAACTATTAGTTTGATGAGAACGCTTTCGGTTCTATCATTGCTAATTCTTGGTGGGATGCTGATTTTCAGAACTAATCTAGAGCAAACTATTGACGAATACTATATTAAATCTGCAACTGTTTCACTCTGGATATGTGTTATCGGATGTGGTCTTACTTATTACAATTTGGCATCAAATTACAAAAAAAGTATCAAGATATTAGGTATAGAAAAATATAATGAGCCGGAATCAGTGGAACGTGCACGCCTATTCGGCTCAACTAAATTTGAATATTTATCCATTATCATATCTATATGCATGTTGACTTTTGGTTTATGGTTTGCTGCACTATTTATATTCATGGGCTTACTAAATCCATAGACTATAAACCCCTGAAATAAACTAACTTAAGTTAACCCTGTGAATCGAAATCTTCACCCTGATATTTGTATAACTCCCACAGAATATAGATAAAACCGACTAATAGTACTATATAAAGCGGCAATAGAAGTATATGACTCGTGTCATTATATGACGGGAAAACTAGTTTCAGAATAAGAGATGTTTTTAATTGATTAGCTGCATAGAACAACCCATTTACTTAGCGCATCTTACCCCTCTGTAATAAAACTATAATCTATATAATGAGCAATTTCGGTATCGTTTATAATCTGCCTTAGGTCTTCAGAGCAGTCTTTTGGTGACGGGTCGTTTTCATTGGAAAGCTCCATACTCCCAAATCGTCCGACTAATTGTCTAGCTGATTCTACATTGCCTTCTTTAAATATATTTAGCAGCTCTTTAGTAAAATTTGTCACGGCATCTTCCAACAAAGCTAAATCAATTCTAAAATTATTATCCCTAGGATCGTATTTCAAAGCGCCAAAATGCTCAAAATAACGCCATGCCAAATAAGCTGATGCGGAGTCCGGATGTTTTAAGATATTGCCCCGTCTTATATAACGAAGCATCTCAGCAACAGAGAGATAATAAATTTTCTCAAGCAAGCCGTTATCTAAAAGATCATCGGCAAACAATCTAAATGAATATAGTGCGATCATATCGGATTTAAGCTCATGTAGAATCATATAATCCGGATCAAATTCCGACATTTCATCCCCTAATTTGTCCTCGCCTATAAAGTGCCCTACATCATGCCCCCTTAACCATATCAGAAGAAGCATAGAAATTTCCTGATCAGACAGTTCTTCCAAGAATTTCGCCTCCAGCAAGTAGCGCTTGGCTACTTCTATTGTAAGCGCTCTAAATCTGGCGGTGTAAAGGTTCAAGAATACGGTCATGTTAGAAAGTGCTGAAATATTTTGTGGACTCTCCCCAGAGAAAAACACACATATTGGTTTATGAGATGCGCCTAAGCCACCTGCCAATGAGAACACATCAATACATTTAATCTCTGGTGCTTTATTTATAATAGATGAGCTTTCATTTAAAGATGAAGCCAAAAGCTCTTGGCTTAATCTATCCAATTGAGAATCAAATTGATCGATAACATTAGCATATTGATTGTTTACAATCCCTGCCACACCCGAATAATAGCTAACTCTGCCACCTTCCGAGGCAAACACTTTCCCAATTATTAAGTCCATCTCGCGTTCTACACAGTTGACCGTTATCGGATAAAGATCGAATATGCCTTTTTCTAAGGTTTTTATTTGTTCTTCAAATTCATGCTTTTGATCCTGAGATATCTCTGCAGTTCTTAATTGCTTGGGTATCTCTCGCCACATGCCGTTTTCTACATCTAACGGCAATTCTTTTTTTAGCTGCAATGCATATAGAGATCCTATATTCAGAAGCACATATGCAAACGCTTTTGATAAATCCGTAAGCTCTTTAGGGATATCGACCGGTATATCCACTAAAACTGTCTGTCTTCTCATTTATTTATCTCTTGAGGTTGGTGCTCCGCTCTAAGCATATCTAATATTGTCTTTACCGGATTAAAGGTATCAAGCGGCACCTCTACAAACAAAGTAGTCCAATCTGCCATCGCCCCGTTCCATAATCCTGGAAGCTCAAGTGCTTTTATATCTACACCGTCCTTAGATTTATGTGATATAAATCCCATTTCCGGATTCACATAATTTCTCAAATCAAAATTCTGTCCCTTGTAATTTTTTAATCCACACACCAAGTCGACCGGATTGAAATGTGTTGAGGATTCCCATATTGCCTTTTGTTCTTTTGAATTTAGATCGACTTGAGCAGATTCTACAATCTGCTTTGAGATATTTCCGTTTCTATTTCTAATCCAAAATGGCCCGCCTCCGGGTTCTCCCACATTCTTTACTACTCCGCAAACTCTAATCGGACGGTCCAGTTTCTCTCGAAAGTAATTCAATTTCTCATCGATTGGCAAATCATCAAAATCTGAGCGGATTTGAATCTTGAGATCGTGATTTAAAAACTTAGTAAGGTTTTCTACAAACTCGTCGTCAGAGCAACCTTGATCAATCATATTTAGATATTCAAATATCATTTGTTGAAGAACAATTAAATATCCGCCGAGCGCTTTCTTATATGAAAAAGTATTATATTTTAAACGATCAGGAACAACATTATCGATGTTTTTAATGAACGCTATGTCACAATCAAGCTCGTTTAGATTTTCAATTAACGCCCCATGGCCTCCGGGTCTTAAAACAATTATTCCAGAATTGTCGACAAGCGGTTTGTTCTCCATATCAACAGCTAACGTATCTGTGGAGGGCCTTTGAATTGAATAAGCAATCTCGAATTGAAGACCATCTTTCTCATGCTCTGCAATTCTGCTATCTAGTAGTTCTTTGACTCTATCCAAATGTTCTGGAGAAACTGTGAAATGCAGTCTGGATACTCCTTGGTCATCGGTTGAGTACTCTCTTGCTTCAACTAAATGCTCTTCAAAAGCGGTGCGGGACTTGTCTTTATATCTGTGAAATCCAATTATTCCCTTGGGAAGGTTTGCGTAGTTAAGACCAACAGACCCTATTATATAATTTGCTATAGACTTATATCTGCCCTCAGTCAGCAGTTCGTCTAGATTAAATCCATCTCTAGCCATAACATTTTTTAACTCATCGACAAATGCAAATTGTGAGATGCCGTCTATAAAACGAAGAAACTCTCTCGAATCTGAATCGCCCGCTTTGTTTAGCTCATCCTTAGTGATCTCACTACCACGACTATTTACGGCGAGCAGCTCCTTAAACATCCGGCTTGCCGCTCCTGATGCCGGGACGAATTTTACAACCTTTCTAGATACAGACTCCGTTTCATAAATCTCAACAAACTTGTCTAATTCAGCATCTATATTCTCAATGCCATCGCCAAGCGTGCACGGACGGACTAACTCTGTATATGGTATCCCTTTTTTGAATGTCTCTATTTGTGATAGAGCCGCTTCTTTGGAGACCCCTTTTTCTTTTAGCTGAGATAGAATTTCTTCCGACAGAAGTTCAGATTGAGTATTCATTCACATTCCCTTTCCCGTTTCATATTATTGGAGGTATTTTATACGGAAAAGGAAATTATCCCAAGAATGATAACAATAAATTAACAATTAGTTGAGAAATTAGCTACACCTAGAGGGCAGGAGATGCCGATTTGAACCGCCCTGGCACAGGTGGAGTAAGTATAACTCTCTTAAGTAGGCCAAAAGAAAAAGACTCTTCTCTGTTCCATGGCAATAGGTACATCATACGAGCAAGAGGGCAGTAACCGAGGAAAAGGTTTGATGCTAGTCCTATTGTGCTTATGTACATGAGTATAACCATATGGGGGACATAGGTTCCGACCACAACCCAGATTAAATAGGTAATTCTTAACTGAACCGGGAACGCTTTTATTTGAAACCTGAAGAAGATCAAGAACAATAGTGCATGCGCCGCGCTAAAAAACACCACATATTCGTAGAATTGACGATAAAAGAACCCGAGCGCCAAACCTACAAATGTGATAAACCATAAGCTCCATATAATCTTTTTTCGCAAAGGCTGTGCCATACCCCCCCAGATCGACTGGGGCCCACTTGCCTCATCAGGCACTCTTTTCGTATTCACGTGATTCTCCACTACCTTATTACCAATAGTATAAGCAATAATAACAATTCTTGGTAACTCATGTCAAGAAAACAATCATTAGTGGACCTCGCCTGGGAAGATAATTTATTCACAGCTCGAGGGCTGGCACTCACACCCGCATCCTGTGTTTCTATGGCAGTGGCACTCATTGGTCTTGCGGTTGAAATGACATCCGCATTTGTTAAGCCCTCCCCCATGAGCGTAGAGGACATCTGCACTTTCTGTAAACGTTATAGGCTCAAAAATATTTAGAGATGATTCATCTGAGAAACAGCTATCTGAAGGATTATTCTCGTTAAAATTGTAATAAAAAGGAGAGAGGAAGGACAACACCGTTAAGATAGTAAGAACTTTAATTACACTCAATTCAATCTCCTCCAGATATTTAATATGTCGATAAATACATTAGCTATCATATCACAATTCCCGATCTTATATTAAAATAGTGATTATCGGCTATTCTCATTGTCTGAATGTTAAAAAAAGTGTATAAATAGCATAGGAGGGATTTAATATGAGCGAAAACGGCGCAGACACCTACAAGATCGAATCATTAGAATGGGAGAACCTCAAACTAAGACTTACTGGAGACCTCCATTACTCTCACACAATGCGCACTCTTTACGCAACGGACGCGTCATCATACAGAATGCTTCCGACGGCTGTAGCCCTGCCTAAAACTCACGATGATATCAAGCAGCTGGTTAAGTTTGCTATTGAGCATGATATACCTCTCACACCAAGAGCCGCGGGCACCTCTCTCTCAGGACAGCCGATCGGAAAAGGCATAGTAGTAGATGTCGGAAGGTATATGAACCAAGTTCTCGAAGTGAACAAAGAAGAGAGCTGGGCAAGAATTCAGCCGGGAGTTATAAGAAACGAACTAAACGAATATTTAGAGCCCTACGGTCTTTTCTTCGGCCCGGAAACCTCAACCCAAAACCGCGCCATGATTGGCGGGATGATGGGAAACAACTCCTGCGGAGCAAATTCTGTAGTTTATCGAGATAGCAGAAAGCATTTGCTAGAAGTTAAGGGCTTTTTAGCTGACGGTTCAGAAGTGACTTTTGGCGAACTCACAAAAGAAGAATTTGAGGCAAAATGCAGCGGAGACGAGGGCTTACTCGAAACAAAAGTTTACAGACAAATAAGAGATATCTTAATTGACGAAGGGAACCTGGAAGAAATAGCAGACAAATTTCCTAATGAGAAAATTTTTAGACGAAATACAGGATACGCGCTCGATGTAATCTCAAAAATGGAGCCATTCAAAGAAGGCAGAGAGCCATTTAATTTTTGCAAACTCATTGCAGGATCAGCAGGCACGTTGGTATTCATAACCGAGCTAAAAGTAAATCTAGTGCCCCACCCACCTGCATTTAGAACACTTGCCTGTATTAACTTTAAAACTCTAGACAGCTCTCTTAGAGCTAATATAGCAATATGCCAGCATTCAATCATGTCATGCGAGCTAATTGATGATTACACAATAGAGTGCACAAGAGAGAACCCTCTTTTGAGTGAAGAGCTCTTTTTTATAAAAGATAAACCCGGAGCGGTATTGATTATTGAAGTCGCAGGAGATACTGCAGAAGAAGCTAGAAAAAAGATAGAAAAGGTAATCGATGATGTTAAACAAGCCGGCTATGGATACCATTTCCCAATTGTAACGGGCGACAAGGTGGACCACGTGTGGCATCTGAGGAATGCAGCTCTTGGAGTTGCATCAAATGTCGAGGGTGATGAAAAACCCGCCACCAATATAGACGACTGTGCCGTATCTATTGATGATCTTCCTGATTTCATTCAGGATGTTGACGCGCTGCTTAAGAAAAACAACTTGCCTGTTATGTATTACGCTCACGCAAGCGCGGGAGAGCTTCACATTACTCCTTATTTCAATACAAAAACTAAAGAAGGGGTCCAATTATTTAGAGATATTACATTTGAAACTGCAAAAATTGTTAAAAAATACAAAGGGTTTATTTCTGGAGAACATGGAACCGGCTGGCTACGGGGCGAGTTTACTGAGTTTATGTTAGGAGAGAGGATTTACAACCTTATGAAAGATATTAAAACCCAGTGGGACCAGCAAGGCATTTTTAATCCGACTAAAATTGTAAATGCCCCGAGGAACAATATAAACCTAAGATATGACGGTGACTACAAAGAGCCTCGTTTTAAAACTGTGTTTGATTTTGGCAAAGAAGGTTTCGTCGGACATGCAGAGAGGTGTAACGGCACAGCCGAATGCCGAAAGACCGAGCACGCAGGCGGCACTATGTGCCCTTCTTATATGGCCACGCGGGATGAAATGCATGTAACCCGCGCAAGGGCTAATATGCTAAGAGAGATATTCACCCGCTCTAGTGATATTGACCCATTTCAAAATGAAGAAATTCATGATGTACTGGATCTTTGTCTTTCATGTAAGGGGTGCAAGTCGGAATGCCCTTCTGATGTGGATATAGCAAAATTGAAGGGGGAGTTTCTACAGCACTATTATGATAAACACGGGGTGCCGATGCGCTCCCGTATGATTGCGAACTTTAATAAATTTGCGAAAATTAATTCCGTATTTCCTCAGGCTTATAACTTCATGTTCAGCAATTCCATAACTGCCCCTATTATTAAGAAACTCACAGGATTTGCATTAGATCGCTCAGTCCCCCCTCTTTCTCTTCAAACAACAAGGGATTGGTATAAAAAGAATAAGCACACTCTTAAACCGGGTAAAAATGGCAAGGTTTATGTATTTTGTGATGAATTCACTAATTATCTGGACGCTGAGATTGGTATCACTATGATCAAGCTCTTAGACAAGCTCGGATACTATCCCGAGGTGATAGAGCACGATGAAAGCGGTCGGGCTCATATTTCTAAGGGCCTAATTCGTGATGCAAAAGTTATAGCCAATAACAATCTCAGAATTTTCAAAGACCTCATAACTGAAGAAACTCCGCTTGTCGGTATTGAGCCCTCAGCTGTGCTTAGCTTCAGAGACGAATACCCTGATTTAGCCGATGATGATGTTAAAAAAGTATCAAAAGATATTGCCAGCCACACTTATATATTTGATGAGTTTATTTCCAATGAAATTGATAAGGGAAACATAACGTCAGATATGTTTAATAAAGAAGAGAAACAACTGATATTTCATGGACACTGTCAGCAAAAAGCCCTCTCAACTCTGGATCATTCCAAGAAGATGCTTTCAATTCCTAAGAATTATAGTGTCGAGATGATCCCATCAGGCTGCTGTGGAATGGCAGGATCATTTGGATATGAAAGCGAGCATTTCAATGTATCTATGAAGGTGGGGGAATTAGTCCTTCTTCCAACTGTAAGAAAACACGGTGAGGACGTTCTCGTGGTAGCCCCTGGGACAAGCTGCCGCCATCAAATAAAAGACGGCGCCCATAGACATGCATACCATCCCGCAGAAGTGCTTTGGAATGCGCTAATATAGTTTATTTCTGATAATGAATACTTAGAGTTTCGATCACGGAAAGCCGGGCTCGACAATATCAATACCTATTTCTTGCTGTATGCATTCACTTTTACCAATGGTAGTGTGGGAAGTCCAGAAATCAACAGTATTATGATCTGTTGGGCATTGTTCAATAACTACTTCAGGGCAGGTAACAGACCAGTCGCCGACCTTATGCGTTACTTGCCAGGTACCAAGCCCTTTGTCTTTAACCGCCTCTGAGGGAACATACACCTTAAAAATACAAGAAGGGTTACCACTACTCGTCACCGCATCAACTACATCCCAATGGTTTGCTACAAGCGGCGTCGCATTTGGTATGTCGGTTCGAAGGAATTTCCACTGCACTGCCAGTTCCGCAACTGAATTTTCACAGTTTTGCTCAGTGAGAGGCAATGCAGGTTGAGTAGGCGACCCTTCGGCTAAAGAGCCAGGAGTTGGGGCATAGCGCGTTGCACTTCTTAAGCAGTAAACGCCCAAGTTGTTTGGAAGACCGGTACCAAGTCCGCCACCCCCACCAAATGTACATCCTACTAGCAGAGAAAAACTAGAAATAAGTAAAGTTATTAAGATTA
>JBBDIN010000123.1:0-15510 GCA_040880385.1 Thermodesulfobacteriota bacterium
TTAAAGTATTTTTTGGAATCGACACAACCATTGCAATTGTCATCTGTATTTCTATTGCGTTTTTTTATACTATGATGTCAGGCCTCTGGGGAGTTGCTCTTACAGATTTACTTCAATATTCTATTGCAATTTTTGGAACAATAGTATTGGCATGGGTAGTGATCGGGTCTCCCGAAATAGGAGGCTTTTCGGGATTTATAGATAAGCTTGGCAATATTGATGAGGAGCATATCTCATTTTTTATGACCCCATCAAGAGGGGATCCGGTGAGCGCGGGATTTTGGGACTCGAGCTTTTTTGCCTTTTTAGTTTATGTAAGCATTATTTGGTGGTCTTCTCATAACGCTGACGGAGGGGGATATTTCATACAGCGTATTAACTCTGCTAAAAACGAGCGTCATGCAGTTCTAGGTGCTGCGTGGTTTGCCGTTAATAACTATATAATCCGTCTCTGGCCTTGGGTTCTGGTAGCGTTGGCCACACTAATAATCTATCCCCGGGTTCAGGAGTACGGCGGTGATAATGAAGCAATGTATCTGGTAGTAATAAGGGACTACTTGGGCTCAGGTTTAAAAGGACTTCTTTTTGTTACTTTCCTTGCAGCATTTATGTCGACCCTATCAACCCAGCTTAACTGGGGCGCCTCATATTTAATGAACGATATATATAGACGCTTTATAAAGACCGATGCTTCGGAAAGTCATTATATATTAATTTCAAGGTTTGCCACTCTTCTTTTAACTGTTCTTGCCGGATTTTTTGCATTTTATATTACCAATATCGGGAAAGCCTGGATATTTCTCTGGGCCATGAGCGCTGGGGTGGGATTGGTATTAATATTGAGATGGTTCTGGTGGCGGATAAACGCTTGGTCTGAGATATCTGCTTTATCGGCATCACTATTAACAATATTAATTGTGCTTATTTATACGAAAACACAGGGTGTTCCATTAGAGCTAAAGCATCAGATACTGGTTGTCCCTGTTTCTATAATAACCTGGATTGTCGTTACATTTTTAACCAAACCCGAACCAGTTGAGACACTTTCAGCATTTTATAAAAGGGTACGCCCATGGGGGTGGTGGAAGCCTGCTAGTGAGATACATCCTGAGATTGTACGTCCCCGGTTTATGCCTGTAATTTATAATTGGTTATTAGGCGTCGGCTTCCTTTTGTTTGGCATGATAGGGGTTGGGAAAGTTCTTTTAGGAAATTTTTATTTTGGGGGAGCGTGCATAATAATTTCTATAATTTCAGGTATCTTAGTGTACCGAAGAATGAGGGATGAATTAAGAGAAACTTTATGACTTCCCAAAATTTCTGATTATGTTATAACTTATTGGTCTTCAACGAACGGTAAATAAATATGGCAATAAAAATAAAACTACTAAGACATCCTGAACTAACTTGGTTTGAGAAACTATATATACCTCAGATATTAAGCGGTTTAGTAATAACTATAAAGCATTTAATTCGCTTTAAGCCGATCACTATTCAGTATCCCGAAGAAGTGAAAGAGCTTCCTGAAAGATACAGGGGCATTCATGTGATGCCTGCTGATGATGATGGGGAGATAAGGTGCGTTGCGTGCAAGCTTTGTGAGGTTGCATGTCCTACTCAGGCTATATCTATTGTAGCTGAGGCTGCAGATGATTACGGGATTGAGAGAAGACCCAAAGTCTACAATATCGATTTTATGAGATGCGTCTTTTGCGGATTTTGTGTAGAAGCTTGTCCATGTGATGCACTTAGGATGGGAATGAAGTATGAGCTATCTTCTTATAACAGAGCCGGCTTGGTTCACACAAAAGAAGTTTTCTTTGACCCTAATGTGAAAAGCCATGCTCCAAGAGATAACGCAAATTATCTTTATGAAATGGGCAAAGGGGAGAATTTAGATACCCAAGAGCAAATAGAGAAGGTCAAAGAACTGACTGGGGCTTATACTCAAGCTAAACCTGAAGCTAAACCTGCTCCAACTGCGAATCCTTTATTACCGCCTGGTAATTAGGAATTAGTTTTCAAAAGTCCCAATTTGTTTTGTATCCATTCTGACTAGACTTAAGAGTAAAAATCTCTGACATCAAGAGTACTCATACTACCTTAGAAATTTACTTTCTATAGAACAATATTGAAATAGAATGATAACATCTTTTTAAATTTGAATCATTATAATTAGCGAGTTTCTTAAGCATGTTCTAACGTGAATACAAAAGTTACTCGCTGTTAGTGCTAACTCCTTGATACCAAGGAGTGAGTCTTAGCAATCCTGCAATAGAGGTTTTTAGTTGGCTCCTCTCAGTTACTAAGTGTATTCCACCATGTTTAGAAAAGAATTCTGCAGTCATTGTATCAGGAGCAACCCCCCTTCCGCCGCTAGCAAGCTTAACCACTCGATCTCCGGCGAAAGCTACGGTGGCTTTTCTTTCCGCGACCATAAAATCTCCCTGTACAACATAGCTTGCTAAGGCCCCTCCAGTAGTCGGATGTCCCAGCAGGGATATATATGGGAGTCCGGCGTCTTTAAGATTAATAATAGCTGAGATTGTTTTTGCCATTTGATACAATGCAACAGTGCCTTCCTGCATCCTCGCTCCTCCTGATGATGTTACGGAGACGAGAGGAAGATTTTCCTGAATTGCATATTCAACGATGAGCTTCATCTTTTCACCAAAAACAGCTCCCATTGAGCCGCCCATAAAACGGAAATCAGAGACGGCAATTGCCACAGGAATGTCATACATATTCCCATATCCTACAACCAATGAGTCTTTGGAATCCGTACGCTTAGAAGCTTTTTTCCGGGTATCGTAATAATCATAAAAATTAAAACGAGCATCTATATTTTCTGTGCTTAGATTAGAATGCATCTCGTGAAATGAATCAGTATTTAATAAGAGGTCCAAATAGTCATCAGATCCAAGAGGAGACGGTTTTTCGCAGTAAGGGCACGAAAAGAAATTCTTTTGAAAATCTTCTTTAGCAAAGTGTTTTCTACATCCCGGTCTGGTTATATTGCCCTCGGCATCTTTTTCATCATTACAAAAATGAGGTTCCGCTCCGTAAAGAGCTATTTGCATGTGTGAGACTTCAGGTGTTGCGCTTTTACTAAATGCATGAGGCAGCCAGCTTCTAATTTTTTTAGCTATAGCTTGATATGGGTGGTCGCCTTTTTCAACCTCACCTACTCGCTGTATTTTTTCAATTAGAACTTTCTTAAGGTAATTAGTATCTGTTTTTTCAAGCTCTTCGGAAGTTTTAACTAATGTTTTATCAATTAACTCGAGTGTTTTGGTTAAGTAAGCCGCACTGTCAAGAGAAGGCTCCTTGATTACTTTATCTACAATGCCATACTTCAGCATAAACTCAGATGTTGGTTGCAATACCTCAAGAGCTTCTTCTATTTTATCACCGCTACGAAACAATATGGCGGAACAACCCTCGGCAGTAATAACAGAGTACTCCGCTCGTGAGAGCATAAACCTTCTATGGGCCAGCTGAAATGCGATAGCTCCACCGCTGCCACCGCTGCCAAGTACAAGAGATATAGATTTGGTTTTTAGGGAAATCATCTTTGATTGGCAAAACGAAATGAGCCAGGATTGTAATTTTTCCGCTGAATATTCAAAAGGGTCGCCACCAATCGTATCTACATAGGTATGTAGCATGAGATCATGCTCTTCAGCGTATTCCATCATATTATAAGCAAGTCCATATCCATCAGCCTTAACAAGTCCGAAGTTATACTTCATACGGTCGTCGTCGCTTGTAGGCATTTGCTGAGCTATAATAGCTACCCTTTTATTGTTACTTTTTAATACTCCGGTTCCTATTATGACAGCAGGGTCATCTACCAGCTCAATTATCTGTCCGGAAGGAGCTTGCAGTTCTAGTGAGAAATCCTCTAGCTCGTCGTAAGGTATAAAATCTTCGTATAATGAATCAACAATATCTTTTGATTTTATTTTATTGTATGACCTTGCCTGTTCATGTACCAGCATTAATTTTGAAGGTCTGCTCATTTCTAATCTTCTCCAGTTGCTATTAATGGTTCTTCTTTATTTCATTACCGCATCAACGATTAATTCAAATTTTAACATATTTAGCTTATGAAACATGAGGCAGTACTTTTTCAACAAATAATCTCATTGACCTCATAGATTCTTCGTGACTAATACCGGGGAATTTAAAGCGGCATATAAGATTATCTATAGGAAGTTCGCTCTGATACTGCTTGATGGTCTCAATGCATTCTTCCGGGGTGCCTATTATTGACTGATCTCTAGCTATATCATAGAGTATCGGATCATCCGGATCAGACAATAAATTCCCCTCTCTATCGACCATAGAACCCCATGAAGCATAGCCTTTCGCTGTATAATAGGTAACATGTTCCTTTATCTTTTCCCAGGCATCATCAGCTTTCATATCGGATATGTACATCTCTCTCACCAAGGGTTTTTCATAATCATCGGGATTGCGGCCATATTCTTTTAAAAGCTCACTATGCATATTGAAGAGATATTTAACGATGGGTATAACCCCAATTGCAGGTATAAATAGTGGCGCGCCTATTCTTGCAGCCCTTCTTATCGCAGGCTCAGTAAAAGCTCCCACCCAAATAGGGATTGGTTTTTGAACTGGTTTAGGGGTCACATTAACATTCTCAAGCTTATAGTATGTTCCATCCAAACTAAACGGTTCATCTCCCCAGCTTTTAGTTAGGATTTCTATCCCCTCTTCCATGCGTCCTCTTCTTTGCTTTAATGTTCTTTCAAACCCCTCGAACTCCTCTTGCCTATACCCAAGTCCAATTCCTAAAATTAAGCGACCACCTGAGATTAAGTCAGCAACAGCTGCGTCTTCAGCTACTCTGATAGGGTTGTGCAGCGGCAGCAGCAGAACTCCTGTTCCAATACGAATGTTTTTTGTTTTGGCAGCGATGGCAGCGGCAGTTAATAGAAGAGACGGACAGTACCCGTCACCTAAAAAATGGTGTTCCGACAGCCATGCTGAATCGAATCCCATTTCATCGGCCATTGCAACTTCTTCCAGCATTTCAGCATACAGTTCTTTATGTGATCTTTGCTCATATGGTGGGGACTGCATTGTGTAGTAACCTACGCCGAATTTCATATCTAATCTCCTATATATAATTCTATTGATATAGATGCTCTATAATAAAGCATACCTATTTTAAAATTTGGATTATTATAACCTGAAAGGCCTAAGGTTGTTAAGTTCAGCAAAAAAAATGGCTGATTTGAACAATTGTCCAAACCAGCCATTAATAAATTTGATTGTTATATTTTAAGCAGTAAAAGATTGTCCACAGCCACAAGAACCAGTAGCATTAGGATTGTTTATACCAAAACCGGTTCCGTTAAGACCATCATTGAAGTCCAGCACGCTACCATCAAGATAAGGATAGCTTAGCTCATCGATAGCTACTCTAACTCCGTCTGATTCAATAATCTCATCCGACTTCTCAATCTCGTCGTCAAAACCCATTTCATATGAAAATCCTGAACATCCCCCGGGCACAACTCTTACTCTTAATACTCCCTCCGGAATGTTTTCCTCAGCCAGCAACTTTTTAATTTCGCTAGCAGCTTTAGTAGTTACGCTGAACATTAATAACTACCTCCCTTTGTTAATTATTCCCTATTAGTATATGCACTAAGGAGGACTAAGGCAATGCCTAAAATAAAAATCGCAGAGTTTAATATTGCCGAAGTTCTATGTAAACTGCTGAATTCCTTGCGTATTTCTTTGTATTCCGGAGTATCTTCTTGGAAGCTTCTCATCTCTGTTCTGACTTCATGGGCCTGGGGTCTATTGACCTCCCCAGCATAAACAGCAAGGCCGAGCATGATAAATAAAGCCGCCAATTTTATAATATTGCTTGTATATGAGAAGTTGCTCCAGAAATATATAAGCACAAAGGAACTGACAAGAGCAGCGGTCCCGCAAATATATGCAATCATGTAGTACTTAGGGAATATATTTGAAACTACATTTCCAGCCTGCTCACGAGTTAAAACCTTAAAAATACTAGGAGCGGCAAACATGGAAAAGAAGAAGATGCTTCCTATCCAAAAAACGAGTGATAATGAATAAATAAACTTTAGGGTTGTTTGCATAATCAATTAAAAGTACAATTTTGAATAGTAAGCGTGCACTGTTTAGATTCAGTCTCAAAAAATGAAGCAGTTATGGATTTAAAAGTACCTTCAATATTTACAGTGCTACCTTTTGGGGTTTCTAGAATACTCTTCTGATCCGGCGCATTACAGAAGCACTGAACCACTCTATCGCTTTTAGTTACAAATTCCACAGTAAATGTTCCCTCTGGCACATCATGGCATAACGAGTGAATTTTTCTAACGATATTTACCTCGAGGCTGGTTTGTACCATTTTGTCTTTGTATAGATTGTCCCCACCCATGGGTTCATCCATATTAGACTCACAAATCTGATCGACAGATATTTTTTTAGCCTCTTGGGCATCTACAGGTTTTATTGTCCCTATTAATGCAAAAACGAAAGCGATCAATACTAAAATAAAAAAATAAGTTTTGTTGGTCATAGTGCCCTCTTTTGTTCTGTTTATTTTTTTATCAAAGAAGCATTTTTATTATAACATGTGTCTACTATAAAATTAGGGACAATTTTTGATTTTTCATTATGATATACAGCCTCTCTTGATATTTAGATCGGTCGTTGTGTATAGTTTTTGTAATGAGTAAGGACACTTTACTAATTATTGACACCACAGACAACAATGCGGACCTTCTTTACAGGACCAACTTTTTTGTTCCTGACCCAGTTATTTATATAGAACATAAGGGTGAGAAGATGCTCGTCCTTAGTGATCTGGAAATTGATAGGGGCAAAGACGATGCTACTGTCGATACAATTTTATCACTCTCAGAATACCAAAAGAAACTTGCTTCTAAAAAGCGCAGACGCATCAGGTTTGTAGATATTGTGGATGAGGTGCTCAAAGATCTTAAGATTAAAAAAGCTCTTGTCCCCGGAATGTTTTCTATTAAGTACGCTGATGAACTAAGAAAAAGAGGTTATACAATTAAGGTCAGCGAAGAAGAACCTTTCTTTAAAGAGCGTCTTATAAAGACCCCTCAAGAGGTAAACTCGCTTAAAGATGCAGTAAGAAAAACAGCCAGAGCGATGGACTTGGCCATAAGGATAGTGGCTTCTTCGGAAATCAAAAGAAATAAGCTTTATATGAATGGTCAGATACTCACCTCAGAGAAGGTAAAGGGAGAGATCAGCGCTGAGCTCTCCAGGATGGGATACAATGCGTCTCACACAATTGTAGCCTCGGGAGTTCATTCTTCCATACCTCATCATAGCGGACAGGGGCCGATTTTTGCGGATAAACCTCTTGTTATTGATATTTTCCCAAGATCCCAAGAGACCGGGTTTTTTGGTGATATGACAAGGACCGTAATTAGAGGCGAGCCGTCTGAGAAGCTCGTAAAAATGTACAATACGGTTCTGAACGGTCAGAAACTGGGAATTAGCATGATAAAAGACGGTGTGAAATCAAAAGATATCCACACTGCAATTGTTGATTATTTTAACGAACAGGGTTTTGAAACAGGAAATCTCAACGGCAAGCAGCAGGGATTCATACATTCCACAGGGCACGGGCTCGGGCTTGAGATACATGAGCCTCCGAGGATCGGCATGGGGGAGGAAATACTGAGAGAAGGCAATGTTGTAACAGTTGAGCCAGGCCTATACTACGAGAAACTAGGCGGCATAAGGATTGAGGACGTGGTTGTAGTTGAAAAGAAAGGCTGTACCAATCTTACCAAATACCCAAAGAGGTTTAGAATAAAAGTCTAGATTTTGTTAGGCTTTCCTTTTGCAAATCTTACTTTTGTTGGTCGTTCCCGAACATCTTTATCGTGAATCCAGTCTTTGTCATTCTGAACCATGTGCAGAACTTGTTTCAGTATCTATTCTTTAAGTGTGTTAATGATGTAAAGTTCTAAGCTGAGGCAAACGTAATTTATAGGAGAGCAAATGAAAAAGAATTTTGATGATCTTGTTGAGCTTTCAAGGTATTTGAGAAGTCCTCAGGGGTGCCCATGGGATCGAGAGCAGTCACTCAACACTGTAACGCCATATATTATCGAGGAAGCATACGAGACAGTTCAGGCAATTGAGCTAAAAGATAAGGATGACATCATAGAGGAGCTTGGTGATCTGTTCTTTCAGGTTATATTCGCTTCTCAGATAGCATCAGAAGATGGAGAGTTCGATATAAATGAAGTTATAGACAGGCTCCATACTAAACTAGTTAGCAGGCATCCGCATGTGTTTGGGGATGAAAAGGCTAAGGACGCACAAGAGGCTATCAAGATTTGGCATAAGCAAAAGCTCAAGGAAAAGTCCCGAAAGAGAAGGCTGCTTGAAATACCTCGAACTATGCCATCCCTCTTAAGAGCACATAGAGTTGGCGAGAAAGCCTCACAGGTCGGTTTTGACTGGAAAAGCGCAGAGGAAGTTCTGCCAAAAGTAAAAGAAGAGCTATCGGAATTAGAAGTAGAGATAAAAAATAATAACGGGCCGGGGATTGAAAAAGAATGGGGGGATCTTGTTTTCTCAATTGTAAATTTAGGTAGACATCTCAAGCTGGACTCTGAAAAAACCGCCCATAAAGCAATAGACGGGTTCATCGGTAGATTTAGTCAAATAGAAGATAAGGCGCAGGAAATGGACAAACAATTATCTGATCTTACTCTTGAAGAAATGGATGAACTGTGGGATTTAGTAAAAGGAGAGGAAGCTTAAATTATATAAAACCTAAGTTTCATTCTTCAATTAGCATGCTTACAAGTTTATACCCTTCATTCACATATACATCAGAAGTGCTGGCCGATTTCTCGGTGTAGACAAAGGAATCATTTTTCACGCTCTCATCTGCAGAGCTGTAGATTGCAAATGGAACAGGTTCGTTTATATGCGTTCTAATGTCTATAGGAGTAGGATGATCGGACATTACCAGAATTTTATAGTCGCCAAATCTCTTTATTACTTCCAGTACACGTCCAACTACTCTACCGTCAAAATCCTCAATTGCCTGGATTTTTAGCTTAGCATCACCCATATGACCCGTCTCATCGGTCGACTCAATATGAATCATGGTCAAGTCAACTTCTTCAAGGGAATTTAGCGCATAATCGACTTTCCCCTCGTAATTTGTATCTAAATATCCCGTAGCCCCCGGAACATCTATTACGTCGAGCCCCGCATATTTGCCTATACCTTTAACGAGGTCAACCGCTGATATTACAGACCCAGTTAAGCCATAAAGCTCTTTAAATGTAGGCATTGTCGGCGCCACCCCCTGACCCCAAAGCCAAATGCTAGTGGCAGGGTTTTTTCCTTCTTGGACCCTTTTTTTATTTACAGGGTGGTCTTTTAAAATTTCTCTAGATTTTTCAATGAGTTCGTTTAGTTTTTGAGATCCTTCACCGCTTGGGAAATATGTTGCTATATCTTTTCCGAATATATCGTGAGGGGGAGTAGTCAAGACATCCTTATTACCTCCCGACCAGACGAGTAGATGTCTGTAGCTGACTCCGGGATGAAGTGTCAAATTCTCTTGATCAAGTTCACCTTTAAGATCGAGTATAATCTCCTTTGCTTCCTCAGTTGTTATATGGCCTGCGCTGTAATCTTCCATTACGGTGCTTCCACCCTCGTCGGCTAATGTCACCAAGTTGCATCTAAGGGTAACGTCGGTTGTCCCGAGTGAGACTCCCATGCTTGCGGCTTCAAGAGGCGATCTCCCAGTGTAGTAGATCATAGGGTCATATCCTAGCACCGTTAGATTACCAACGTCGCTTCCCGGAGGTAGTGGGTCTGGAATAGTTTTAACCATGCCGAATTTAATTGCACATTTAGCGATTTTGTCCAAATTAGGGGTGTTGGCTACCTCAAGAGGGGTTTTCCCTCCAAGCTCAGGGAGCAGATGATCAGGCATTCCATCGCCTTGCAGGATTACGTATTTCATAGTGAAAAGATGTTAAATGCTTTTAGGAATTTATCAAGGTGTTTTTTGTTCTAAAACGAATGAGTCAACGGAGGGTTCAAGTTCTGTACTAACTAAGTTGTTTCCTAGTTTAAGAACCTGCTTCTCAGCATGATATGAGCTTCTGACAAGCGGGCCAGCTTCTATGTGCGGGATGCCGATAATATTCTCACCGTAAGCTTTCAGTGAATCGAATTCCATAGGGTGATAAAATTTAGAAACCGGCAAATGATCGATTGTAGGCTGCAAGTACTGCCCTATTGTGATAATATCGCATCCCACGTTTTTCAAGTCTCTTAAAGTTTGGAGTACTTCATCGATTTCCTCACTAAGACCGACCATGATTCCTGATTTAGTGAGCATATCCTTATTCCCTCTTTCTGTGCTCTCAGAAAGAACCTTCAAAGACCACGCGTAGTTGGCCTGGGGACGGACAGATCTTTTCTTGCCGCTTTGTGTCAACTGCTGTAAACGGTAAAGTCTGGGCACTGTTTCAATGTTGTGATTAAGCACATCAGGTCCTGCCTCGAGTATCTGATTAAGCGCCTGGGAATCACCTTTAAAGTCAGGTATTAAAACTTCAATTTTAACTTCGGGGTTATATTCTCTGACAGTCTTGATAGTCTCAGCAAAAATACATGCACTATAAAAGTTCTTATCGTCTCGGTTAACGGAAGTGATTACAACATGAGTAATGTTGGCGTTATTCTCGGTTAGGCTACGAACGGCCTGAGCTACTCTCTTGGGCTCTTCTAAGTCAAGCTCGCCGCCGTTTCCAGTCTTCACATGACAGAAACCGCAGCTCCTCGTGCAGGTATCTCCCAATATCATAAATGTTAGGGTTCCCGCGCTCCAACATTCCCCAATATTAGGGCAGCGCGCTTCCTGGCAAACTGTGTGCAGGCCGAGTTCTTTTGTCAGGTTTTTAAGGTGGGTGTAATTCTTGCCGGAAGGAAGCTTTGCTTTAATCCAGCTTGGTTTTCCATTATTACGCATATTTATATTATAATCTCAGCCCCAATTATTGGGACTAAAATATTCCCTGCTTTATCTCCTTTTTATTAGCCTATAATCCTAATCATTAAGACGGCGGAGAAAAAGGACTTGAGTCGGAACTAGAAGAACTTGAGCTTTGTGGTGCAGGGGTTTCTATAAGAGTTTGAGGATTCTGCAATAATTCATTTACTTGGGCTTCAAGCTCCTTTATTCTTCTACTTTTTTGTCTCGAATTAGAGCTAGATGATATAGCCTGAAGAGCGCCGAAAATGAGCGCAACAACGACGCCGAGTACAAAAGCAGACAGTATGAGCACTATGTTCTTAGTAATATAAGGACCAACCATGTATTGGTTTAAATCCATCTGAAGCTGGAATTGGTGTGTGAATACTTCAAGGTTCTGTGTGTAGATAATTGCGAAAAATACTATAATCAAAACTATTATTATTAATCTTATGAATCTCATTGCTCACCTCTCAATTGTTTTTTATTTGCTCACTAAGAGTTTTATATGTGTCGTGTAAGTACTCAGGCATTATTTTTACATCTGCGATCAACGGCATAAAATTGGTGTCCCCGTTCCATCTAGGGACTATATGGAAATGTAAATGATCATCAATACCCGCGCCACCTGCTGTGCCCAAATTCATTCCTATATTAAAACCGTCTGGTTTCATTATACTTAAAATTTCAATACATTTCGTTGTTAAATTCATTAGCTCAAGTCTTTCGTTATCGTCAAGTTCAGACATATTGCTTGTATGTTTGTAAGGAACAACCATAAGGTGTCCGTTTGAATATGGATAACGATTCATAATTATGAAACTGTATTTGCCTTTAAATAGAATAAGGTTTTCTTCGTCATTTCTTTCACTGGGGTTATCACAAAAAATACATCCTTTATCTTTTTCCCCGGTTATATATTCAATTCTCCAAGGAGCCCAAAGCGTTTTCATAATCAGTTAATTATATCGACAAGATAGAAAAGTCCAAAACGTGATTTTATCGGGACACTTGTCAGAATATTCGTATCAATTTTTGAGTTTAGTAAATCAAACAGCTTGGATTTCTTTTTTGGGAAATTTATTACTTCCGGATCGCCCTCTATACCCCCTAAATTTCCTGCGGCACTTATTGCATCGTTGATTGTTCCAAGCTCATCTATTAATTTGAGATTTAGGGCCTGCTCACCGGTATATATTTTCCCATCTGCGACACTATCTATCTGCTTAGTATCAAGCCCTCTTGAGACAGCAACAACAGATTTAAACTGAGCATAAACGTTATCAATGAGCTGTTGAATATATTGTTTATCAGCTTCACTCATCTCTCTAAATGCAGAGCCGACGTCTTTATATTTACCGCTCTTCATTACCTCAACATCTATCTTCGCCCAGTTTAGTAGTTTTTCATAGCTGGCAAACTGAGCAATGACGCCAATACTGCCTGTAATTGCTCCGGGGTTGGCATATATCTTTTCAGCGGCACATGCAATGTAGTAACCTCCGGAAGCTCCAACACCACCTATGCTTGCTATAATTGGCATTTTTTTGCCCAGTTCTTTGAGCTCGCTATATATTTCTTGTGAAGGCCCCACAGCGCCACCAGGGGAATCTATTCTTACTACAAGCGCTTTAACTTTGTCGTCTTTGGTTATAGTTTCTATGCTGTCAAGATAAATTTGCGAATCAATAATTACATCTTCGACTCTTAGTACCGCAACTTTATCTCCCGAAGAAAAGCTGTGTTCACCAGATAACAGCAGCCCGCTTCCGATTCCTGCAAGAAATATAAAAACAAATAGAAAGAGTATGATTATTGCAAGGAATAATCCCCTCACTTCTTGGCTCCCTCATCAGTGCTAATTGTTTTGAGTTTTTCACTAAGAAGATCACCAAGTGTAGCACTCGGCTCTGCCTGAGAAGAATTGAAGTTGGAGACTCTCTCTTTTTCAAGTTTCTGAGTAAGTCTCTTTACGCTTAAATTCAATTGTCTGTTTCTTCTATCAAAACCAACTACCTGAGCAGTAATTTCATCACCCGTGTTGATTTTCTTTAGCGAGTCAGTGTCATCTTTGTCCTGGCCAAGCTCATTTGCTCTAATATATCCTTCGATATTGTCATCGAGCTCTATAACAACTCCTCTGTCCTTAACTTCTTTAACTTTACCGGTAACAGCGGATTTTCCCTGTTTGTATTTCTTTTGCGCGTTTTCCCAAGGATCACCGCTCAGCTGTTTTACACCGAGACCGGCCCTTTCGTTTTTTTCATCGACGTTTAAAACTACAACATCTATTTCATCGCCTTTTTTATAAGTTTCTTCAGGGTTAACTTTCCCTGCCCAAGAAATATTGTCTGGTCTTACAAGTCCGACAATATTATCTGCAACTTCTACAAAAATACCTCTATCGGTAACATTTCGGATTGTTCCTTTTAATACTGATTTCGGAGGATTTTCCTTTTTAAAGAGCTGCCAAGGGCTAGGCTCCATTTGTTTGAGGCTTAGTGAAATCCGCCTATTCCCCTGATTAACATCAATAACTATTACATCAACCATATTTCCGGACTCAACCACTTCTTTAGGGTGTCTAAAATTCTTTGTCCAAGTTATCTCCGAGACATGAACAAGACCCTCTATTCCAGGTTCAAGCTGAACGAAAACTCCGAAATCCATCAAAGAAGCTACTTTACCTTTAACTTGAATCCCAGGTTGATATTTTTGGCTTACTGAATCCCAGGGGTCCGGAGTTACTGCTTTAAGACTTAGGGTTACTTTTTGCTCACCCTGTATACTCAATATTTTTGTGTTTATTTCTTGCTCTGCTGAGATAACATCGCTCGGGTGGTTAATCCTACCCCAAGAAAGCTCACTTATTGGAATAAATCCTTCCAATCCTCCCAAGTCGACAAATGCTCCTTGGTTAATAATATTTACAACCTTTCCTTGAATTTCCATGCCCTCTTCAAGTTTGGACAGGGTCTGCTTTTTCAAAGCCTCTCTTTGTTCTTCTAAGAATACTCTTCTTGAGATTACGATATCACTATTAGTAAACTTGATTATTCTTACTTCAAGCTTTTCGCCTATAAATTTATCAAGGTCTGATTGTGGTCGGATATCTAACTGCGAAGCAGGTAGAAAAGCTCTGATTTCTGACTTCTCACCAATATCAGCTATAAAACCACCTTTTACCTTTTGAAGAATTCTTACTTCTATTAGCTCTCCACTATCGAATTTTTCTTTTATTGCTTTATTTTCTTGAAGCATCCCAGCTTTTCTTCTTGATAGCCTGGGTAGTCCGTGGTCATATCTTTCCAAAATAACTTCTACTTCGTCGCCAATCTTTACTTCAAGCTCTCCACTTTTTCCGAGGAATTCTTCCGTAGGTGCAACGCCTTCAGTTTTTGAGCCAAAATCAATAAATACGTCGTCCTTGTCCATGTGGACCACTACCCCAGTCAACAATTTCCCCTGTTCGGGCGCATTCATACTTTCATCAATTAGTTCTGCTAGTTCTGCAAAATTTTTCTCTTCTACCATAGTCCTGCCTTCTATTATTTTGATGTGATCAATTTTACCGGTCGATTTCCATTGTTAGAATTAGAATTAGCTAGTGTAGGTTTTATTTACTAACTTCTGCAATAATTCTGTTTGTAACTTCGTCGGCATTAAGATTTGTAGTATCTATTATTACTGCATTCGGGGCCGGATGCAAGGGAGATTCTAGACGCCCTTTGTCCTGTTTATCCCTTAATTCTATCTCTTTTATCATATTATCTAGGTCAATATTAATGTTATTTTCCATTAATTGCTTTCTTCTCCTGAGGGCTCTTTCTTCAAGTGTAGCATCTAAATAAAACTTAAATGTTGCTTCTGGAAATACGTAATTTCCCATATCCCTTCCCTCAACTACAATATTACCGTTTAATCCAACTTCCCTCTGTAATTCAACAAGTTTTTTTCTAACTAGTCTCTTGGTTGCCACATCGGATGAGATACGCGAGATCTCGGGCGATCTAATTTTATCGGTAATATCTTCATTATTCAGTGTAATCACAAGCACATTATCTTGGTTATTCACTATTCCAATTTCAGTATTGTTTAATAAAGATAAAAGCTCTGTGTCGTTATCTATGTTTATAGGATTTCTTTTTACTTGAAGCGCAACGGCTCTATACATAGCTCCTGTGTCTAAATAAGCGAGCGCCAGTTCTTTAGCAACTGATTTAGCTACTGTTCCTTTTCCGACCCCTGAGGGGCCGTCAATTGTTATTATTAGATCTTGGGTCATTTTATTTTTTGGACTAGCTACTATAGGATAATTTATTTATTGTCGGAGTTCATCTAATACTTCAAAAAAGCCTGGATAAGATACAGAAACGCAGTCGGCATCAATTATCTCTGTCTCTCCTTTTGCTCGAAGGGCGGCAATTGCGATAGACATTGCT
>JBBDIN010000124.1:0-15471 GCA_040880385.1 Thermodesulfobacteriota bacterium
TTCAGCGTCTTGCGGAAGGGCAAAATTAATCACATGCGTCAGGTCTTGAACATCAATACCCCTTGCAGCTACATCAGTTGCCACAAGTATATTTATCAAATGTTTTTTAAACTTGTTTAATATTTTTTCTCTCTGAGGCTGTGAAAGATCACCGTGCAATGCATCCGCATCGTAACCACGCTCAACTAAGTGATTGGCAATTGTATCTACATCCTTCTTCGTTCTGCAAAAAACAAGGCCGAAGAAATCCTCTTCAATATCTATAATCCTACACAGGGCCTCAAACTTATTTGAAGCTGACACCTCAAAATAAATCTGATCTGTTTGACTTACGGTAAGCTGATCTTTTGAAACCTTAAATTCATCAAACTCCATCATATGCTCACGAGCAATCTGCATAATCTCTTTTGGCATTGTTGCTGAAAAGAGCATCGTCCTTTTATTGGCAGGAGTATGTCCCATGATCTTTTTAACATCTTCCAAAAAACCCATGTTAAGCATTTCATCGGCTTCATCTAAAACAAGATAGGAAATCTCTCCCAGCTTTAAAGTTCCCCGTGCAATATGATCGAGCACTCTACCGGGGGTTCCGATAACAATATCAACACCCTTTTTAAGTGATCTCAGTTGAAGAGTAATAGACTGACCGCCGTAAATAGGAGTTATGATCAACTTCTTCTTTCCCTTTAAAGAATGAATTTCCTCAGCTACTTGTATCGCAAGCTCTCTTGTAGGCGTTAGCACTAGAGTTTGTACGGATCTGCTGTGTTCATCTAAGCGCTCAACAAGAGGAAGGCCAAAAGCAGCTGTTTTGCCTGTCCCGGTTTGAGCCTGAGCCACGATGTCTTTATTACCAGTGAGTATTGCAGGAATTGTGACTTCCTGAATTGGTGAAGGTACTTCAAAACCCTTTTTTTTAAGGACCTTGAGAGTCTCTTCGGATAAACCTAATTCTTCAAATGATAGCATGTATTATATTGCTCCCTTCATATATCCGGAGTTATGGATTATATGATTCAATTAGAAATTTCAAATTACCGGAATTGTCATTAAGTTATTAGTAAAGTTCTTAGGCAACTACAGTAAGTTGTTTAGTTATAGAAACGCATTCCTCGACATGAATCTAATCAGAAAAAGCTGTATCAATCTCTTTACAGCCCATTCCTTAGCTACAACGATATACTAAAAATAGAAATAAGCAATATTCCAGTGGACATATGTTGATCATATTAAACTGGGATCAAGCATTTGACACATATAATCTAGCAATATACAATTGAGAAACTTTCTCAATTAGAGCGAGTCTAATAATTGAATATATAGGTAATGGATCATTGTTTACAGTAGAAAATTCTAAAGAAATTAAGAGTATGTTTCACGATAAGGGATTTAAGTGCACTCCCCAAAGGCTGGCTGTATTAAAAGTCCTCCAGGATACAAGTGCATACCTTTCAATAAATACTATTCATTTGAAGGTAAAGGAGTTTCTTCCTGATACAGGGCTTGCCACAGTCTACCGCTCACTTGAGACTCTGGTTGATCTTAATCTCGTGGTAAAAGTACATCTGGAAGACGGCTGCCATAGCTATGTGATTGCTCCTGAGGGACACCGCCATCCAATAGTCTGTACGGATTGCAATAAAGTAATTGAATTTGCGGAATGCCCGCTTGACGATTTATCAAAACAAATATCGGAAGATACCGGCGTTCAAATTAAAACCCATTTTCTTCAGTTATTCGGAAAATGCAAGGAATGCCAAGCATGAATATTAGAGGAGTACATTAAACAATGTCGCATTTACATATACCTGACGGAGTTTTGCCAGGCTGGCTGGTAATGGCTGGCTGGATATTAACAGCTTTGATTCTAGGATTTTCTATCTATAGAACTCGAAAGACAGAGTTAAAGCGAAAAGTTCCTTTAATTGGAATCATTTCAGCTCTAATGATCGTGTGCATGACAATCCCTATCGTTCCAATTGCTTATCATATTAATCTCAGCATTATTGCAGGAATAATCTTAGGACCCGCTGTAGCTTTTATTTCAATATTCATAGTCGATTTGATTATTGCAATGTTTGGCCACGGGGGGATCACAGTCGTAGGACTAAACACAGTTGTAGTTGGCGCAGAAGCATTTATAGGGTTCTATCTGTTTCAACTCTTCCTAGCAATAATAGGCAGAGATTCAATCATGTGGTCATCCGGTCTGGCAGCGGTTATCGCACTTATAATTAGCACTTCCATTTTAGTGGGTGTTGTTTATTTGTCTCGGATCGACCCTGAAATTGTTATTGGAATTGAGGGAGGTCATCCGACTGAAGTTGCAAATGAAGCGAATATCCCCAGTCAGCTTACTGAAGGAATAAACATAAAGAGCTTTGCAAAAACTATATTAATTCTATTGGGCATAGGGTGGTTTTTAGAAGGGATAATCACGGCTTTTGTAATTAAATATGTATCCCGCGTGCGCCCGGATTTGATTTTGCCTCAAAGGGCATAGGACCAGATTATGGACGTTGCAATAATAGATTATTACGCCAACCATGGAACTAGCTTCCTTCATAAAGCGAAAGCGCTGTGGAAAGTAGTATTCACAGCTCTGGTTATAGCGTCGATTATTCTTACCAATGAATTCTATATGCTTCTTGGGATATATATAACATTAGTGACAATAGCCGTATGGACAAGGCTTCCTGTCAGCAGGATTATTACGATTGCGGCATATCCGGCTATATTTGCATTAATTTTCGCCTTTGCAATGTGGAACGGGAGCTGGCTCAAGGCGGGAGTAATAATCCTAAAGGCTCTAACGGCAGCTCTGACTATGGTTCTTTTAATTGTGACTACTCCCTACCCGGACGTGTTTAATGTGCTACGTCCATTCTTACCAAGAGTGATCGCTGAAGGACTCTTCGTCACCTATAGATCAGTATTTATCTTGCTTGAGCTTACCGATGAGCTTATCAAAGGCTTAAAAGTAAGGGGCGGCCTAACACACAGAAAATATCTAAGAAATATTAGAAATTTCTCCTCTGGTATCGGGCTTCTTTTAGTAAAGGGCTTTGATTACTCAGAAAAATTTTATGGAATGATGAACGTAAGGGGATACGGCGGAAGAATAACCACTCAGGGTGCAAAGACGTCTATAAATCGAAATGATTTATTGGCGATAATGATAGGTCTCTTAATTTTCACAATTACAATTAGCACTGTTATTGAAAAAAGATTTCTCGAATTCGGTGTCTACATACTACTTTGCTCGGCAATAGCGCTAGTTATCTCATCTATATATCAACAGTTTCAGAATTGAGGTGGTAGTTTGGAAGAAATAGTAAAAGTCAGCAATTTAAAATTTAAATATCCCGACGGAACAGCTTTAGTCTTTGACGGACAAGAATTTATCGTCAATAAAGGGGAAAGGGTAGTTATTCTTGGCCCCAACGGAAGCGGGAAATCTACATTGCTATCTCTTCTTCTGGGATTATTAACATCATCAGAAGGTTATATTAATGTTTTGGGAGTAGACCCGGCCAAAGACTATGAAAAAGTCAGAGAGCGAATTGGCATACTCCTACAAAATGTGGATCTTCAGATTATTGCCCCCAAGGTAAGTGAAGATATATCTTTTTCACCTAGAAACTATGGGTACAAGAAAGAAGAAATTGATAAACTTGTGGATGATATCCTGATGAAGTTAGAGATAGAACATCTAAGAGACAAAGTTCCTCATTATATGAGCGGGGGTGAGAAAACGAAGGTCGGCATAGCGGGCGCTCTGGTTACTAAGCCTGAGTTATTAATACTAGACGAGCCCTTTGAACATATTGACCCAACATGCAGGATGGAGCTCATTAATCTTTTAAACAATGTAAATAAAGAAAATGGAACAGCCATATTACTCTCTACTCATAACATGAACACAGTTCCTTTAATAGCTGATACAGTTTATTTAATTGCCGAGGGGGGCAAAATAGTGGGAAAGGGTACCCCTAAAGAAATTTTTTCTGAGATTGAGAAACTCTCACAGTGTCATGTTGAACCGCCAATTCTTGGATCCTTATTCGCAGAGCTTAAGAAACAAGGTATTGTCCTCGATGTTTCACTCACGGTAGAAGAAGCCGCTTGCGCAATAGCAAATGAGATTGTATCATTGAAAAGTAAGTCAGGTGCTGCATGAAATTAATTAGAGATATACAGAACACAAACATCTCCAGATTTTTTATCCCGGCTCTTCTAGTGCTTTTTGTATTTTCTTTAAGTTTTCATAATCACGGGATTGGAGATTCTATAGACTTTGGAGTCGACTCACACGCTTCTGCAAGTCATTCTGTTGAAGACTGCTCGGCGTGCTTGTTACAGCGGAACTTACAAGTTCCTAAAACAGAAATTTTTTTTAACGCCAGCAAGTTTGGTCAATTAATAAACTGTATTAGTATAGATTTTACAGTTCCACACTCTTTTGTAGATTTAAACAAGCCCTCCCGGGCGCCTCCAATCGTATAACCCAAAACTGCCTTTGGGAAACTATGAATATTTGAAATTTTATAGAAGGTGAACAAATTCCGTTACCCGGAGTTTAGTTACACACATTCGGATTTTATCGCACCCCTCTCCCAATAGGCAATATCAAACGGTTTATACATTTTCATATACTAAATTGGAGGTGAAGTATGAATTTAAGTAGAATTTTTCTCATTTCAATTATTTTCACTTTTATTTTATCAGCACCTTTATTGATTGAAGCAAAAGCTGATGAAAACACAGATGTAAAAAAAGAATTACAAGAATTAAAACAGATGATGAAACAGATGCAGAATCAAATAGAAGACCTTGAAGATAGAAATCAAGAGCTTGAAAAACAAGCAAAACAAAAACAAACACCTGTTCAAGAGAAGACAATTGTAGTTGGGGAGGAAGAAACAGATTTGACTGTTATAGAGCTTCCAGCTCAACAGACTCAACAAGGATTTCTTGGCAAAGCTATAAATGCTTTTAATCCACAGATAAGTGTAATCGGCACATTTGCTGCCGCATATTATTCACAAGATGAACCATTTGTCTTTGCTGAAAACGACCCTGAGAATACTGGTGTTAACGTACAAGAAGTAGAAGTTGGTTTTCAGGGAGTTGTAGATTCATTTTTCAGATATGACATGTTCTTATCCTTCAGCACAGAAGGAGTAGAGCTAGAAGAAGCATATGGAACAACCCTATTTAGTTTGCCTCTAAATTCTCAATTTAGAGTAGGTCGGGCAAGGGCTAAGTTTGGTAGAATAAACCAGCTTCACAGGCACAATCAAAATTTCGTCACACTTGCACTTCCAGCAGCACAGTTTCTGGGTGAACATTTAAATCCAACAAGTATAGAAGCGAACTTCCTTGTACCGGTGGTTCCATGGTATTTAGAGCTAAGCGCATCAGGTGGAAGCCCTGATGTTGAGACACCTACATTTGCTAGGGATGAGGATGCAAACGATTTGGGAAGACTCCTGTACATCTTCCACGTTGCTAACTTCTTTGAATTATCTGAAGCACTAAGTGTGAGCCTGGGTGGATCATTCGCGACAGGCTCTAACGGTACGGCCGCTGGGGAAAGATCAAATCTCTACGGCATAGACCTTTATGCTAAATACAGACCGCTCAAAAATAATCCATATCAGGAATTCATTCTTCAGTCAGAGTTTATGTATTTAGACGCTGGAACACCTGAGGAAAACCTTGAAAACTGGGGATGGTATGGGCAGGCAATATATCGTTTTGCTAAGAGATGGGACACCGGTTTTAGGTTTGGGATAATCGACACTAACACTCCGGTTCAAGAAGTAGAGGAAGGAGAAGATATTGAAGCTTCCAATCTCTTTACCGTGTTTAGAGGCGAAGAAGGTGACGAAGAAGAGGGAATGCTAGGACTTTTGGGAAGGACTTACCGTATTTCACCCATGCTGACGTTTAACCCGAGCGAATTCTCCCAGATAAGACTTCAGTACGATTATCTCAACCAAGATTTTGCGGAAAATCAGCATGCGATATTTCTTCAATTTCAGTATGCAATCGGAGCGCACGGGGCACATCCTTTCTAAAAATCCAACATAGGAGGCTAATATCATGAAAAAATTAAAATTATTAAAACAACTTACAACAATAACAATCATCTTGATCTCATTTCTTTCAATAGGTCATGAAGCACTGGCACAGGTAAAGATAGTCACTTCAACAACTGACTTTGCAGCTATAGCAAAGGATATAGGCGGTGATAAGGTTGAAGTAGTTAGCCTTTCAAAAGGTTTTCAGGACCCGCACTTTGTAGATGCTAAACCCATATTTATTACCAGGTTAAATCAAGCCGATCTTCTAATTTATAACGGACTTGAGCTTGAGATAGGGTGGCTGCCGATACTTATAACCGGTGCCAGAAACTCCGATATTTTGGCAGGCAATTCAATAGGGCACTATAACGCCTCAACTTCTATAAAAGATAAACTAGACGTACATACTGGGTCAATAGATCGATCGATGGGGGATATTCACCCGGGAGGAAATCCGCATTACATGCTCGATCCGAGGAATGGAATTCCAGTAGCTCGTGGGATCGCTGCAAGACTTATACAGATTGATCCTGAGAATGCCTCATATTATGAGGAGAATTTTAAAAATTTTGTGAGTGAACTTAAACTAAAAATAACCGAGTGGAAGACCGAGCTTGAACCTTTTCAAGACACAAAGGTAGTCACTTATCACAAGCTCTGGGTCTACTTCACCAAGTGGGCAGGTTTTACAGAAGTAGGAACAATAGAGCCTAAACCCGGCATTCCCCCAACACCTTCTCATGTTGCAAATATTATAAAAACGATTGAAAATGAGCATATAAAATTCATTATTGCGGCAAATTATTATCCGCAGAAAACTCCTTCTATTATTGCAGAGAAAACGGGGGTTCCTTTTCTTTCATTACCTGTAATGGTTGAAGGACGAGAGGGGATTAATACATATATCGAGCTTTTCGATGCGCTAGTAGGTGAAATTACATCTACTTTAAACAATACGATAGACTCACAAAAAGGGAGTTAAAAGGAAATGTCACATTTGATAAAACTCAACGATATAACAATAGGATATGAAAAAATTGGTTTATTGGACTCTATTAATTTATCAATAGAAAGAGATCAATTTTGGGGGATAATGGGACCGAATGGCAGTGGTAAATCAACACTAATTAAAACTCTTTTAGGCCTTCTTCCCCCAGTTTCAGGAGAGATGAGATCAGAAAATGTAATCGTTTTCGGATACGTACCGCAACATGAAAAGTTTGATTCTATTTTCCCCATCTCGGTTTGTGAAGTTGTATCCATGGGAAGGTACAGCAGAGTGCCGCCTGGCAGGAAACTCTCAAATGCAGATAAAGAAATTGTTCTGAAATCTATAGAGAAAGCAGGAATCGTCAAACTAAAAGACCGTACTTTCAGGTCCTTATCAGGCGGTGAAAAGCAGCGCACGCTTCTTGCCCGCGCCATAGCAGGGGAGCCCGACATATTGGTTCTGGACGAGCCTACAGCGTCTGTGGATATAAAGGGGGAAGCTCAAATAATGGAGCTTGTAAAAAAGATTCAAACCGAGAGTAAACTCGCGGTTCTTATGGTCAGCCATTTTCTGAACACGGTTTCAGAATTCTCAGACCACATAATATTGATTGACAAGGACAGCGATATTTTTCAAGCGGGCAGCAAATCTGAAATATTGAAAAGGGAAAGTCTCGATAATTTTTTCGGACTAAACATAAATCTAAATTAACCGGATCCTAAATGGAAATATTAAGTGAATTTATAAACAGCTATTTTCTTTGGCGTGACCCTATGTTAGTCGGAGCGGTAACAGGAGCGATATGCGGATTCCTGGGTGTTTATGTTGTACTCAGGAGAATTATTTTTGTAAGCGCGACACTTACTCAAATCTCAAGTTTCGGTGTTGCTCTTTCGTTTTACCTTGAAGGAATCGGATTAGCAATGTTTTCAAGTTTAATCGGCCCGTTCACTGTTTCGCTAATTTTAACAATAATTGCAGCGGTTTTTTATGGACTTAAAAGGGACTTCTCTCGTATAAGCCGTGAAGGTGTAATTGCTTTTGGATTCTTATTAGCCTCTGGAGGAGTCATAATTTTAGGGGACAGAATTGCGAAAGGATCACACGATATAGCCACAATACTTTTCGGAAGCGCCGTAGTTGTAGACCCTCTGGATGTTTATATCATACCGGGAGTAGCGTTATTTGTTCTTATAATTCACAAGTTTTTCTTTAAGGACTTTATATTTATCTCATTCGATACTGAATCTGCACAATTATTTAAATATCCGGTAAGATTACTTAACACCTTATTGCTAATCACGGTAGCATTAGTTGTGGCCGTTGCAACAAGGGCCTTAGGAGCTCTACCTGTCTTTGCTTTATTAGCTCTCCCGCCTCTCTCTTCGCTTTACTTAACCGAAAAGCTGAAACTTGTCTTCGTATTCTCTGTAATATTTGGAGTTTTATCGGCGGTATTGGGCTACTTTTTCTCTTTCATCTTATCCATACCAACTGGAGCCTCTATAACCGTTTGTGCTTCGATATTCTTCATATTAGCCGTAGGATGGCGAGAGGTTAGAGCAGTATAGATTTAACAAGCTTGCGTGGAAATCACGAAACATTCTCCAGAGAAATCGACTCATCAATGAGTAAAATCGGTATGTCATCCCTAATTGGGTAAAGATAATTTTGATCGTCTTTTTGAATAAACCCGCCGTCGATCTTTTCAGTAACTTGTTGTTTTGCCCTATCTAACAATTCCCCGCTTTCAATCAAGAGATTTATCTTCTCAACTAGATCATCCCCGGCTATTACTAGATCCTGCTTGGTTTCAGGGCAGGCAATTACGTTTAATAAATCCTCACTAATCATATATATCTCCGTAAATATAAATTTAATATTAAGAAATTTTAATTGGATTGTAGCATGTGGTAATTTAGAATACATAATATAGAACAAACTTTAAAAGGAGAATAGATAATGAAAAGGCTTATTTTATCATCGATTTTATTAACACTAGTTTTCGTTTCTTTTCAAAAAGCACAGGCACATTGTCAGATACCTTGCGGCATTTATCATGATGAACTTAGATTTGAAATGATCATGGAAGATATTGAAACAATCGAAAAATCCATGAATCAGATAAATGAAATTTCTCAAGCAGAGGACAAAAACTATAACCAGCTAGTTAGATGGGTTAACAATAAAGAGCTTCATGCGCAAAAGATACAGGATGTTGTAAGTGAATATTTCTTGGCTCAGCGTGTGAAAATAACTGCCTCCGATGATCCCAATTACAATGACTATGTACAGAGTCTAGAACTGCTTCACCAAATGACTGTATACGCAATGAAAACAAAACAAACAACTGATCTTGAAAATGTTGAGAAGCTAAAGACTGCTACCAAAGAGTATCAAAAACTCTATTTTAAAGATCACGGTGAAGGGCATACAAAAGAAAAGAAATAATTCATATTAATCTAGAGATATAAAGGAGGGGAGAGTAGTATCTCCCCCTGAAGTTTAATTTAAAATATATTCTTAGTTAACGTAGAGAACCCATGCTCCTTGTTCTCCTTGCACCTGCCCCTGGAGCTTAACATTGTCTCTTTGAGTGCTATTTTCCAAATTTTTAATAGCTTCCTCTGTTCCATGAAGTGCATATACCTGACCGTCATTGGTACGAACTACGTGAAGATGCTGATCCTTCTCGCCGCATGGTGCTGTAGCAACTACAGGCTGAACTGTGCCGTCTTCGTAGTTAGGAAGAAGACAAACTAAAGTCCCTTCAACACTCTGGGTAGCGGTTTTATCATCTAATGCTGAGGAGGAGGCAAGAATGTAGCCTCTTGTATGTCCTGCCAATTCTCCAGCAACAGTTTGTTTGCCGCCCTTCATCGCTTTTGACTGAGCTTGGGGAGCAACTATGGCTGCGGATTTATCAGCTGTAACAACTACTAGAGTTCCCGTACACTCATCAAAAGTGGTCAGACTTTGTAGTTGACCTCCCTGATCAGCTTGAATACAAGTAACTGTGCCTTCCATGGCCTGAGCATCTTCTATGCCCATCATTTCTTTGCCGGTATCCATCATACCCTTACCGTCTTTCATAGTGTCGGTCTTGTCCATCATGTCATTACCCTCTTGCATTGCGTCTGTTGCCTTATCGACGCTATCTGCAAAAGATGGGACAGAAAACATGACTAATCCTAATGCAACAAATAAGAAAAGAATTGCTCCTTTCTTCATAATTAATACCTCCGTAAAGTGTATTTACTTAATTTTTAAGGTGATACACACCAAATTTTATATGCAATCATTATTTATGTTCTAAAATCCCTAAACTCAATCTCTATAAAATGCCTCTTTCATTTATTTAGCTAACACAATATACTTATACGCATTAATTAGAGCTTCGGTTCTTTATTTTAGATTCGTATTTACAAATCTTTTTCTTGTGGAATACTTAGTAACTTGTTTTATGGATAAAGAAGGAGAGAATAATGGCACAGAAAGATATGATAACTGGAACAAAACCGCTGGTAGGCAACCACGTATCACACGCTAACAATAAAGTTAAGCGCCGCCAGAACCCAAATCTTCAATGGAAAAAGATTTATATTCCAGAGCTCGACCGTACTATCAGACTTAGAATTACTATGAGGACTTATAGAACCATTACTAAAAAGGGTCTTCTTGCAGTCCTGAAAGATAATGGTCTGACCTTAAAAGATGTAACATAGTTTTCACTATTTAATAGCATATAAGAAGTTTTGTAGCATTAAATAAATTATGTTCACCTCTTCGAAAACCGTACTTAAGCTGTTTTCTACTACAGCGCTCATTAGCGCTTACGGTATGCTAAAAAGCACTAAAGATGTAGATAAGTTAATAGATACGGCCTCTAAAGAAATAAACTCCGGCAAGAAAAAGATAATTTCCATTCAAAGTGAGATTAGTGTAGTTATTGTAATGCTCAAATCTTGGGTCAAAGGCGATTATAAAGATATACCGTGGATGACTCTAGTTCTATGTACGGGTGCTCTTGTATATTTTGTTAATCCTTTAGATGCCGTACCCGATATAGTTCCTGCAGTAGGGCTTTTAGATGACGCGACTGTAATTGGCTTTGTTCTTGCCTCTATTAAACAAGACATCCAAAATTTCAAGCTACGAAATTCAACACTGACTGAACAAGAAAACCAACAAAACCAACAAACCGCCTCAGCTTAAATCTAATAAACTTTACCCTTCTTTGTGCTCGTGCTGCTCCCTGAGCTGATTTACAACCGAAGGATCGGCCAATGTCGTAGTATCTCCCAAGACTGCCCCTTCTGCGATATTTCGAAGAAGCCTACGCATAATTTTTCCGCTTCTTGTTTTGGGCAGCTCTGCAGTGAAAATAATATCATCCGGGCGGGCAATAGCTCCGATTTTTTTGGCCACATGCTTTTTTAGTTCATCCAGAAGCTCCGGGGTCGGCTTAATGTTCCTTTTAAGTTTTGTAAATGCAACAATTGCCTGTCCTTTTAGATCGTGGGCCTTTCCGACGACCGCAGCCTCAGCAACTGTAGGATGGTCCACTAGAGCGCTTTCGACTTCCATAGTGCTAATTCTGTGCCCAGCTACATTCATTACGTCATCCACTCTGCCTAGAATCCATATATATCCATCCTTATCTCTCTTAGCACCGTCACCAGTAAAATAGATGCCCGGATACTTGCTCCAGTAGGTATCCACATAGCGTTTCCGATCACCATAAATCCCTCTTAACATTGAAGGCCACGGACTCGTAAGTACTAGATATCCGGCTCCGACTTTGACACTTTTACCATTTTCATCAACAACATCTGCATCTATCCCAGGGAATGGAATTGTAGTGGATCCGGGCTTTAGTATAGTCAATCCGGGGAGCGCTGTAATTAGTATGGACCCCGTTTCAGTCTGCCACCAAGTGTCAACTATCGGACATTTTTTACCTCCGATGTGCGTGTGATACCACATCCATGCCTCAGGGTTTATCGGCTCCCCAACCGATCCCAGAAGACGAAGCGAGCTTAGATTGTATTTCTGAGGATGCTCCTCTCCCCACTTCATGAAAGCTCTTATTGCAGTTGGAGCGGTGTAGAAAATATTTACAGCGTATTTCTCAACTATTGCCCAAAACCGTCCAATATCGGGATAATCGGGAGCACCTTCATACATAATTGATGTAGCGCCGTTGGCAAGTGGGCCGTAAATAATATAACTATGACCTGTAACCCAACCTATATCTGCTGTGCACCAGTAAGTGTCCCCTTCTTTGAGGTCAAAAACCAATTTGGTAGTTGCACTCACCCCAACCATATAGCCACCGGTCGTGTGAACTATTCCTTTTGGCTTTCCAGTCGTTCCGCTGGTGTAGAGTAGAAAAAGCATATCCTCTGAGTCCATTTTCTCAGGAGCACAATAGGGGGCGGCCTCTTCCATCAACTTATGCCACCACAGATCTCTTCCCCGTTTCATTTTTACTTTCTCTTTATCTCCAACTCTGTTAACCACAACTACATTTTTAATACTTGGAGTTTTTTTAATAGCTTCATCAGCATTTGCCTTAAGTGGGACTACTTTTCCTCTTCGGAATCCGCCGTCTGATGTTATTAGCAAATTGGATTTACAATCTATTATCCTGTCCCGTAGGCTATCGGCGCTGAAGCCTCCAAAAACTATGCTATGAGGGGCGCCAATCCTGGCGCATGCAAGCATAGCAATTGCAAGCTCCGGGATCATTGGGAGATAAATAGTGACCCTGTCTCCTTTTTTAACTCCAAGCTTTTTAAGAACGTTTGAGAATTTGTTTACTTCCCTGTATAGCTCCCAATAGGTAAGAGTTACACTCTCCCCAAACTCACCTTCCCAAATTATTGCGGCTTTATTTTTTCTGGATGTAGTAATGTGGCGATCTAAACAGTTATAAGATGCGTTTAGCTTTCCACCAACGAACCATTTTGAGTCAGGGGCTTTCCAAGTGAGTACTTTTCGCCATTTCTTAAACCAGTCGAGTTCCTTGGCAAAATCTTCCCAGAACTTTTCTCTATTTCGTTTCGCTTTTCTGTATAGAGCTTCATCATTCATATGAGCATTTTCTCTAAAATGTTTACTAGGAGAAAAAGTGCGTCCTTCGTTTAGTAAAGCCTCCATAGTTTTTTCAGTCTTAGCCATTTGAAAACCCCCTTAAGAGTTGGAGTGGAAGTGATATATTCAATACTAACAAAAAATCTTTAGATTTTGAACCTTTTTATATTGTTAACTAATTCGGGCGAATTAACAACCTGATAAATTATCAATTATTGCGTTGAAAAAATGGGGGCGGCAATAAAGGAAGCTTCTCTTTTTTGGATGATTTGCGCTGAAATTCTATCTCTGAAACCAGGATACTCGGAGCAACTGTCGAAACAGGAATATAGCCTGACTCGGCTCCGCAGAAACCATTAAAAACGGAATAATCATTACCTGTGGCAATGATCTTGTTAATTGAAACAAGCGGCGTTCCGACAATCTCTATATCCCGTACCGGAGTTTCTTCACCAGTTTCGGGATCAACTTTGTAAATAACAACAGGCGTCGCCCGGTAGGCCTGGAAGTTGTAAGAAGAGGTATTCGTCTCTCCTCCCTTCATACTCTTAATTAACAGGCCGAAAGGTTTATTCTGACGTTTAACTTCTTCTATTAGGAGCTCTTTCAACTTTTCCTGAGTATATTCTGTTTTGGACTCAATAATAGTATTGCTCATCCGCGCTATGGGAGCACGCCCGTAAGACGCCCTGCCGTGACCGTTAGATCTTTCAAACCCATTAACAGGTGTTCTGGATAATAGAAAGTTTTTTAATACTCCGTTTTCTATTAAAACCACTCTTTCTCCCGGCACTCCCTGATCATCAAAAGGATAATATCCCATCAGATGTGTTCCGTTTAAGCTCTTCTTTGACGGGTCGTCAATTATAGAAAGGAAAGCCGGAATGACTTTTTGACCTACTTTTTCTTTGAATGTCTGACCTTCATCATCGTCGATCTGCCGCTCACCCTCCAGCCTATGTCCAACTGCTTCGTGGAACACGACTCCAGCGGCTTCCGGTTCAAGCAATGCAGGCACGCTTACAGGGGAAAGGACTTCAGCATTCCTCATCTCAAGTGTTTCTTCTATCATTTCTTTCACTACGGACTTAATCTCTTCTACGCTTGGAATATCTTCTGGTAAAACGTAGTAGAGATTTCTGTAGTTAGTTATTTCCTTCCCATCTTCGGCCCTAGCAACTACTTGGGCATCAATTGAATAAAGCAGTTCATCTCTTATATATTTAGTTCCCTCAGTGTTGACGAAATAGACCGTTTCCTGTTGTGCCGTGATTACAATATCAGCATTGGTAAGCTCTTTATAGTTCTTATAGATTGAAGAAATATCTCTTATCTTGTCTTCCCACTCTGGGGCATTGAAAGCTAACTCAATCTCGGGGCCGAAATATGTGTGGCTCGCTTCCTTTGTAAAACTTTTGGAGTTGATATCTTTTATCTCCTGGACATTATTAGCTTTTTTATTGAAATACTGCGTTAGGGCTTCTTTGTAAGCATAGTCTGTGACCTGCCACAACGTTGCTCTAATGGCATCAGGATCATTATCTACCGGTACTTCATAGGCGTCGTGAAACGGTACCCTGCCGCCTGATATGCCCTTGATGGAATTATCAAAATCATAATCACCAACTCGGACATCGACATACAAACGTCTCACCCTATTGTTATCTGAGGAGGATATTGCTCCATACTTCCCCTTGATACTATAGAATTCATTGTCTTTAATCTGATAACTTATGAAATAAGGGGTTTCGTAGCTTTCAAGCTTTAGCTCTTGCTGCGAGCGATTGAGCTCATCTTGCATTGCTTGTAGGACTATAAGATCACTTCTTTTGGACTCCTGTGCTATCGATACTGTGAAAGATGAAATAAAAAGAATGAGAAGTAATGCTGGTATATATAAAGTGCGAATCTTCATTAATTTCAATATCATATTAAAAAGATTACTCCGATACCTATGGATGTAAAGAATATTTATGTTAGTTTGGAACTAAAGATTAGCAATAAGAATTGAGAGGAACTTGCTCAGCGAATCTGACGCAATTGGGGTGTTCTTAAATCGGAATTTTAAATAGGGGGCTACTAAATCTGGAAACTCTTTGAAATATTTATCAGCTTTTATGAAATCAAGCTCGCCGTTATTCCCGTACAGTGCAGCCATATCAGGCAGTCTTTCGTGAACTTCATCAGAAACAGCGCGTACAGAAGCCACAGGTGTTTTGCTTTGACGAGCGGCCTCAGCTACCCCCCATGTTTCCATATCTACAACTGATGCCTTTGAGACTTTTAGTAAGCGCT
>JBBDIN010000125.1:0-15195 GCA_040880385.1 Thermodesulfobacteriota bacterium
CTAGAATTAGGAAGAGAGCTTGCTTTAAAACAAATAGCCACCTCGATGATTGATATTAGTGACGGGCTTTTACTTGATCTTGAAAGGATTACGGTTCAGCAAGGTATTGGCGCCAAAATCGAGCTTATGAAATTACCAATATCTAAAGATTACAGCAACGTTATAGGGCAATTTTCTCAAAATACCTTTGAACTGGCGCTAAGTGGTGGGGAAGACTATGAGCTTCTTTTTACTTCACATGAAGATAGGCGAGGGGATATTCAAGAAATATCAAAGAGTTTGAACATACAAATAACTGAAATCGGCTGCATAACCAAAGATAGCTCTATTGAAGTATTAAATGCTGACGGAGAGGTTTTGTCTCTTGAAAATAGTGGGTTTGTTCACTTTAATAATTAGATGGAAGATATATCGTTAAGTTATAACATCTTATTAATTTTAGTTCTTCTATTTCTCTCAGGCTTTTTCTGCCTATCGGAAGGTTCTCTATTTTCACTTGGTAGGCATCATCTCGATAGTATGAGAAAAGAGGGTAAAAAGAGCTCAAAACTTATAGAAAAACTCCTTAAAGATCCATACAAACTTATAATTACCATTCTATTTGCTGATGAAGTAGTAAATATAGCTTATACAAGTGTTATTGGTCTTACAGTTAAATCCCTGCTAGATAATTCCTCAAATCAAACAATAATGTTAGTCTCGATCGCTATTGCATCTCCTAGCCTTCTTTTATTAGGTGAAATCGGCCCTAAAACTCTGGGTGTTAAGTACCCTAGAATTATAGCTACAGCAATCTCCTATCCCCTACATTTATTCCATCTTTTGATTACCCCCATAAGATGGGTGCTTATGGTTTTATCAATAGGTTTTACTAAAGTTTTAGGTGGGAAGATAGAACCTGAACATAACAAAAAGTTTACACCCGAAGAGGTGAAGGCTCTTGTTGGAATAGGTAGTGAAGAGGGAGTAATCACAGAAATAGAGAAAAAGCTAGTTGGGAGTCTGTTTAAACTGGAGGATGTGCCTGCTCATAAAATTATGACTCCTTCAATCGACTGCTTTTTGTTACCGGCGAATCTTTCCAGGTCTCAAGCTCTTTATGATATTAAGAAAAGGGGTTTCTCCAGAACTCCTGTGTATAGAGACAACAAAGACAATATTGTAGGAGTTTTGTACGCAAAGGATCTTCTTTCTTTTGATATCTCAGAGGAAAAAACGATTAAAAAGTTTTTAAAGCCCCCTTATTTTATACCTAGAACAAAAATGGCTTTTGATCTACTAAAAGAATTTCAGCAAAAGCGAATTCACATAGCAATAGTGGTTGATGAATATGGACGGTTTGACGGTATTGTAACTATGGAGGACATATTAGAGGAGCTTTTTGGTGAAATCGAAGATGAAAGAAGGGTTGTCAAAACTGCCGAAGTCAGATGGCAGGGCGAGGCTCTGATAATACCCGGCAGCATGAAGATAGATGAATTTAACGAAAACTATTTATTTACGGTACTTCGATATGGAGGTATAGAAAATCTAGGTGAAGAACTTGAGGAATCGGTTCTTCCATCTGAGGAAGATCACGAAACTGTAGCTGGGTTTGTGTTTGATTTGTTCGGCAGATTCCCCGCACAAGGGGATAGTGTTTCATTTCGTAGTCTAGCTTTTACAGTCAATAAAGTTTCCGGAAAGCGTATAACTGAGGTTAGAATTCAAAGAATGAAAAAAGAGGTAGCTGATGTCGCTTGAAGTAGTTATAGCCACAATAATAATTTCACTCATATTACAAGCCTTTTTTGCAGGCTCTGAGATTGCTCTAATATCCTGCGACAAAGTAAAAATGAGATCCCTTGCACAAGGAGGCTCTAATAGTGCAAAGCTAGTCTTAAGCGCGTTTGATCAGGTGGAGCAGTTCCTTAGCACAACACTTGTCGGCATCAACCTTTCTCTAATTATAAGCACTATTGTGCTTACTTTTTATATCCAGGAAAAATACGGCCGGGGAGGCGAGCTCTATACTGTATTGATACTCTCTCCTCTTATTATCATATTCGGGCAGATCGTGCCAAAATCAGTATTCCAGAAAAGAAGAAATACAATAGTTTTATGGGCTATCTATCCTCTTTGGGTAGCATCAAAATTATTTTATCCGATCCTGATATTTGTGAATATATTTACGAAACATCTTCTTAGTCTCACTGGAAAGACTGAAAGCACCTTCATAACTAGAGAGGAGCTAATTGATGTAATTGAGGGTGACACCACAGCTCCTACCGTTGATTATAAAGAAAGAATAATTAAGCGAATATTCAGGTTTTCTGAGACAGCGGTGGATGAGATAATGATACCGCTTATTCAGGTGAGAGCTCTTAGCGAAGATTCAAAAGTCGGAGATGCAATAAGGCTTATAAAAGAGACCGGACACTCAAGGATCCCTATATTTTCTGAGCGTGTGGATAACATAACCGGCATGCTGCACTCTTTTTATCTTTTAGGCGCCGATCCCAATGAAGAAGTTAAAGATTATTCACAACCTCCTTTTTATGTTCCCGAATCAAAGCCTGTAGATGAGCTTTTGGACGAGATGAAAGAAGGCTTGGCTGGTATGGCTGTAGTGGTAGATGAATACGGAGGCGCGGTCGGCGCAATCACGCTAGAGGACATATTGGAAGAAGTAGTCGGGGAAATTGAGGATGAATACGATAAGGGGATAAAGCTCTGGAGAAAAACTGCAGACGGGGAGTATCTTATAAATCCTAAGATAGAAATTGAAACTCTAAATGACGATCTTGGTCTAGGAATTCCCGATAGTGATGATTATGAAACGCTTGGCGGATTCCTTCTAGCCGAGGTAGGATCTATTCTAAAGACCGGGGATAAGGTTAAGCACTCCAACTTTACTTTTACAGTTACCAGATCAACATCCCGCTCCATTGAAGAAGTAAAACTGAGAATCAAAAAAGGGAAGTAGTATTTTTCTACTTATAAATCCTCCACAATTAAAGAGAGTTCTTTTTCTTTCTCCCTCATAACTTGAGTTTCCTTTTTTTTCTTATGGTCGTGACCTAATAAGTGAAGTATTCCGTGGATTATCAGTTTTTTTAATTCTTCATGAAGCGAAACGCCGTAGGATACGCTATGTCTCTTCGCGGTATCAAGTGAAATAATTATATCTCCAAGCAGCGTAAAATCAGGGCCCTCGCTTTGAGGAAACGACAGTACGTCTGTAGTTCTATCTATCTGCCTATAAGAACGGTTTAGCTCCCTCATCTGGATATCATCTGTAAGAGTTATACTGAGCTCTGTGTTCTTAGGCACGTCTAATTCTTTTAACACAAGGCGGGCTATTTTTTTAAGACTTTTCTTATAATCACTTTTGATCTCGCCCGTTTCATCTAAAATTGCTATATTCACAAAAACTAGTTTACTCATTCTTTCCAGGCTTAGAAATACCGATCAATTAAAATGAAAAGCCTGCCGCTACCTTGGATACTTCAAAAATTTCAGATATTATTCTTATCTTATTATGGCAAAGAGACAGGCAAAATTCGAAAGAAAGACCTCAGAGGTAAAGGTTAAGATCGATGTTTCTCTTGATGGATCAGGGAAATTTGATATCAACACCGGTATACCCTTTTTTAACCACATGCTTTCACAGTTTGCCAAGCACGGTTATTTCGATCTGAAAATAAACGCTATTGGCGATATTGATATAGATTTTCACCACACGGTAGAAGATGTTGGACTCGCACTTGGTGAAGCAATGCTAGAAGCCCTTGGTGATAAGAGAGGTATTGCAAGATTCGGAGAGGCCTTTGTTCCCTTTGACGAGACTCAAGTTTTTGCTTGTGTTGATCTCAGCGGAAGGCCGCACTTTGAATTCAGGGTTGGAATACCAAAATCCAAAGTAGGTGATTTTGACGTTGAGCTTGCGGAAGAGTTTTTTAAATCACTCACTAATACCCTCAAATGCAACCTGCATATTGAGCTAAAGTATGGAGATAATCTCCATCACATTATAGAGGCTATGTTTAAAGCTGTAGGACGTGCTTTAGATAAAGCAACATCTCTAGACCCAAGATCCAAGGATATACCCTCAACTAAAGGTACGCTCTAGAAATGATCGCAATTGTAGATTACGGAATGGGTAATCTGAGAAGTGTAAGTAAAGCTTTTCAGAGCCAGCAATTCCCCGTCGTAGTAACAAGAAATCCCGACGATATTGCGGGCGCGAGTGGACTTGTACTTCCGGGAGTTGGGGCATTTGGGGACTGCGTAAAAAATCTAGGTGATTACGGTCTAATTGATCCTATTTTAAAGTTTATTGATTCAGGAAAGCCATTTCTCGGCATTTGTCTTGGGCTTCAGGTGCTCTTTGAAGAAAGCGAAGAGGCGCCGGGAGTAAAAGGGCTTGGTCTGATTAAAGGCAAGGTTGTAAAATTTCCCGATTTTAAAAAAGAAGGTCTTAAAGTACCTCACATGGGATGGAATCAGATCACTATTACAAAAGATGTTCCTATATTAAATGGAGTGCCTGAAAATAGCTGGTTTTATTTTGTACATTCATATTATCCTAGTCCTCAAGACGATAGCGTGAGTGCTGTTAAAACAACTTACGGTTTTGAATTCACAGCTGCGGTAGCTAAGGACAATATATTTGCCTGCCAGTTTCACCCTGAGAAAAGCAGCGACCTAGGACTTAAAATGATTAGGAACTTCTCAGCTCTTTGTGGTGAAAAGTTGCGAGCTTAATTTGTTGGATATTTCGTCTCTGATCCTTCTGGTTTTACAGGCGCAGCCTGTGCTGTATCTCCATATATAGCCTTGTAAGCCCCATAGCTTCTAAGAATTCTTCTTATATAATTCCTAGTTTCCTTAAACGGCACCTCTTCTATAAATTCGTCCTTCTCTAAACCAGAAAACCGTACTTTCCAATCAGCTGCCCTGTGGGGCCCTGCGTTATAGCTTGCAAGCGCAAGCTCAACATCTCCGTTAAACTTGTCCAGCACTTGTTTGAAATAAAAGATGCCCATCTCTATATTAATTTTCGGTATCGTAAGCATTGCTGTAGAAAATCCGTTAATTCCTATCTGCCTCGCAACTGTTCTCGCTGTTGGCGGTATTAACTGCATTAGCCCGACAGCATCCGCTGGGGACACTACATCTTTTTGAAATCTGCTCTCTTCTCTGATAATTGAATATACAAGCAGCTCATCAACTCCATATTTCTTGGCGTAGGGACCGACAAATTCCTGAAACCCCTTTGGGTATGAAAGCCTGTTTGCTTGTGGAAGTCCAAGTCCCTGTGCAACCTTAATAGATTGGTTGTAATCATCTACTTGAGAATATAGCAAGCTCACAATTACAAATTCTTCCTTTGTATTAGCCTCATCTTCCATAGCTACTATTTCAAGCTGCGCCTCCTCGGGCATACCGAGTCCAATTAGCATCTGTGCTTTATCTTTTCGTGAGTTTGCTTGTGGACCGAGAGCAGTAGATTCAGGATTTATATTTGTAAATGTTGGGGTATAGCCGCTTTTTTTCTGAGCGAGATAAGTATGGTAGGTTGGGGTTGTTGATTCAGCAAGCTCTCTATATTGAACATGAGCTTCATCACGTTTACCCTGTTTCTCTAAAGTCCTGGCTTTCCAGTATTTTGCATTTGATGCATTAAAAGATGACTCTGAATCTGTGAATGCAGAGAAAGTTCCGTGCGCCTCTCTATACTGTCCTTTTCTGTAGTAGATCCAGCCCAGGTTCCATGCGCCGTCCTCTGCATATTTATTTCTAGGGTACGATCTTATGAGGATATCGTAAGTTTTTATAGCCTGCTGTGTTTGGTTATTTATTTGATAGAGCCGGGCGGCGTTATAAAGACCTTCCGCAGCAAGTGGGTTGTTAGGATATTGCTGATGTATCTGGGTGTAGAGTTGAGAAGCTTGTGAATCTAGCCCCTGTTTAGTTTTTAGCTTCCCTCTCCAGAAAAGTGACCTGGGTGAATTTATATTTTTTAGAATGTTTTCAGCTTCGTTTAATCTTTTTGTATTGACCATAGCTATGCCCATATTTGTTCTGACTTCAGTACTTTTTGAAGAGAGCTTATTGTAATTATTTAGAGCCGCACTCCATCTGGATTTGTCGAAAAGAATATCGGCACGCTCAAGATAATCTGATTGTGAAGGCTGAAACGAAGTGCCCTGAGAATTACTGATATTAGTTAATGCTGTGTAGGCTTCTGACGATGATTTGGTTTCCGGATACTGAACCCAAATACTCTTATAAGTGTTTAATGCGTCGCCGTATTTCCCCTGTTTTTCTAGCGCTTCTCCAAGTCCGTAGAGATATGAAGCTTTTAAGCCTCTATCTTTCTCTTCCAGTGATAGTGATCTGAAAATTCTTTCAGCGTTAATATAATCTCCAGACTGTGTATATATATTCCCCAACCGGGAGAGTGTTTTTTTCTTTAGTCCACTCTCTGGATACTGCGTCAGTATTTTATTAAACAAGCTCAACGAGCTATCGTAGTCGCCAAGGTTTTCATAACCAGCTGCTTGAAAATAGATTACATAGTCTCCTAGTTCCGGCAGCCCATTTTCAAGTCCTTTAAGTCTAGTAACCCCCTGTTGGTATTGCCCCAGTTTTATAAAACAATATCCTTTTTTAAATTGATCCTTTGGGTCGGATGTAGCTTGCTGGTATATCTCAGACTGACAATTTAGTCGAGTGGCTGAAAAAGAGGGAACGACAAGAAGTGTTAATAGTACTAAGCTTGAAAATGCCGCTATGAAAAGTTTCTGATTCATATATAAAATCCCTCCGATGAATCTTCTGTCATTAATACCCTACCGCCTTGTTCTTTGCGGATCAAGCAGGTCTCTAAGCCCTTCTCCAAAAAGATTAAATGAAAAAGCTGTAATAAAAATTGCGAGACTCGGGAACACTATTAAATGCGGAAATGTCCTTATTCCCTGCCAACCCGTGCTGGCCAATGTTCCCCAGCTTGATTCGGGCGGTGCAATTCCAAGGCCCAAAAAACTAAGGGTCGATTCAGCTAAAATTGCATAAGGTACTGCGAATGTAATGGTAATAATTAAAGGGCTTAAAATATTGGGAATAATATGCAGGCCCATGATTCTAAAGGGCGAAGCGCCCAAGCTTCTTGCGGATTGGACGTAATCAACCCCTTTTATTTGAAGCACATTTCCCCTCACTATTCTCGCAACCCTCATCCAAGCCGTGAAACCAAGGGCAAGCACGATCCCTAAGACGCCTCTTCCTATTACCAAAGTCACCAATACTATTAGCAGCAAATCGGGTAGTGAATAGAATATATCTACTACCCTCATCATTAGTTCATCTGCCTTACCGCCTAAGTAGCCAGAAATTGCCCCGTAGACGGTCCCTACTATTAGTGCTATTAGGGCTGTGCCGAGGGCGACTGATATCGAGACCCTAGATCCATAAATAACTCTGCTTAATAGATCTCTTCCTTCCTGATCCGTGCCCATCAGGTTTACTTTATTGGGAGAGCTTAGAGTGTTTGAGAAATCCGTGTCGTCATATTCAAATGGGGCAATATAAGGAGCCATCAAAGCAATGGCTATGATAAGGAGAATAATAAAACCTGCAATATATATTTGAGCTTTTAGTAGCAATTCATATTTACCTTATTAGGTGGTTATGAAAAATACTAACTTCTATTTGTCGCGAATGAAATAACTTTTAGCAATTCTATATTAGTAATAGAAAAATTGCAGCTTTATTTAAAGCCCGCCTCTGCATTCTTATCTTTGAAATAAGTGGCTTTAACCACGGTTTTTATACCGCCTCTGACGTTAAAGTCGCCTGTTACTTGAGCTCTTATAGGCCTGCAGGCCTCTACAATATCGTCTAGAATCTTGTTCGTGACGTGCTCGTGAAAGGCTCCTTCATCTCGGTAAGAGAACATGTAAAGCTTAAGTGATTTGAGTTCCATGCAAAGCTTGTCAGGAACATAAGTCAAAGTAATAGTAGCAAAATCAGGCTGCCCTGTCTTTGGGCAAACGCATGTGAATTCTGGACAGGATATAATTATTTCATACTCTCTTTGTGGAGACTGGTTCTCAAATGTTTCTAGAATTTCTGAATGCTTATCTGCCATGGTCTGTTTCCTTATATCAAAGTTCTATTTATTTAAGTGTATCTCATACTTTACTTCAGGCAAAGAACTTGACTGAGTAGAAATTATTATAAATACTAGAAGGCTCAACTGGGGCATAGTATAACGGCAGTACGTCGGTCTCTGGATCCGAAGATCAAGGTTCGAATCCTTGTGCCCCAGCCATTCAGAACGGGTGGAGCAATCTACCATTAAATCGAATGGTTTTCTTAAAGAATAACGGAGGGTTACGCCTTCTAACTCTAGGTTCGAAAACACATAATTGATAAGTTTACGTTTTTGCTCAATATTCGAACTCTCAAAAAGTTCATAAGCCATACTTGCAATCGAAAAGACTGTATTCACAGTAATTTTGAATGTTTCATCAGCTTTTAGGTGTTTTTTAATTTGGTCATTAATATTATATTGTCTAGTTTTTAATTCCTACCACTTTCTGTCATAGTCATCCGTAGTAATACACCGGCTCAGGCGGAAGAAGAGTATTACAAGAATCATGATTCACATGTAAATGCTGCTTGGCGGAGGGGAAGCATTACAGGGTGTCTGTGCTCGGGGGCTTGATAATCCTGCATCGTTTGACAATAAAAAATTGATAGATAATAGTATTGAAATAGGGAGAAGATAAAATGACCGAAGCAACTTTATATGAAAGATTAGGCGGCGAAGAGAAGATACTGGCAGTCGTCACGGATATAGTGGCACTACATCATCAAAACCCCACAATCAAAACACGCTTTGACAATGCAAAAAAAAGTGATTTAGAACTAATCGACCTTGTGGTTGATTTAGTGTGTTCCGGAACGGGTGGTCCACAGGAATATAAAGGAATGAGCATGCGGGATACCCACAAGGGCATGAACATTTCTGATGCGGAATTTGTTGCAGTACTAGACGATATTCTTGAAGCAATGGCCAAGCACGGAATCGGTGAGCGTGAGAAAGCAGAAGTATTGGCTATTGCTTACAGCATGAAAGGTGAAATCGTGCACGTTTAAAGCAAAGGAACATAATCCGTCCTAGTCTAGAAAAGCGTTTACAAGTGGTCACTTAGGTGAGTAGAGAAGTATTATCATATTCATTTTGTATAATTTCATTGCTGCTTGATAAAAGGGGAGCAGTACATATAGTAATAAGTAGTATATAGATCATACAAAAAATATCATACCAAAATAGACCCAAAGACTCATAGATAACCACTGTAGATATGAATACTTTATGATTGAGCTAGTTTGAGAATTCAATCTAAATGGCTAGTTACAGGAGGTAGTAAAGAGTGAAGACTTTACTTATAATTGCGATATTATTCGCAACAACAGTTTTGGTAACTGGTGTTCAATCTTTTACACCATCTTTTATAGCTACAGCTTCAGCGCAGAATGAAGAAGAAGTCGAGGTTGAAGAAGGTGAAGTAGAAGAAACTTATGAAGAGGAAGAACAACCAGAACAAGAGTCTGAGCCAGCAACTGACGCTGGAGCATAAAAATATGGCCTGAATTTACCTTCAATAGAGCTAAGGCTATAAGGTAGTCTCCATTCATACCTAGCCTAGATATGGGATAAACCGATACTCCCAACTCCGCTTGGTGGGGAGCAGTACCAGCTCCCCACTAGCTAGAAAAGTAAATCGATTGATAACAATGTTTTAAATACATAGAGGTATATAATGAATTTTGAAATTATGTTTTTTGCTGTTCTTGTTTTTTGCCGCACGAACAATCGATGTATCGGTTGGCACACTTAGAATAATAATGGTGTCAAAAGGAAAAAGTATCCCTGCTGCAATATTAGGTTTTTTTGAAAGTTTAATTTGGCTCTTTGCAATTACTCAGTTGATGTCAAATTTAACAAATCCGCTCTTTTATATAGTATTCGCTTCAGGTTTTGCTTTCGGAACTTATGTAGGCATTGCTATAGAAGAAAAAATAGCAATGGGAACCCTTCTTGTACGCATTATATCCGACAGAGACTGCTCTGAATTAATCAAGAACTTAAGAGTAAAGGGTTATGGGGTTACCAATGTAGAAGCTAAGGGTATGAACGGAACTGTGCAAGTCTATTATTCAGTTATCAATCGAAGAGCGAGTGAGGATGTAATTGGTATTATCGAGAATTTTAATTCTGAAATCTTCTATACAATTGAAGATGTTAAATTTGCAAGCATACTATTGGCACAGGTAAGAAAGTTCTTTTTTCTGAACTATCATTTTGGGCTTCGCAAAGCAAAGTAATAATCCTTAGAAACTTCATGAGGCCTGAGTTAATCTATCGCCTCTTAAATCTCTTATCTCTTTCATTTTTATCTCGCAAATATTTTTTATTAGCCTTTTTAACCCTCTTATAACATTGTGGACAAACGCCGTTAAGCACTAAGCTATTTGTAGAATATTCTGTACCTTTGTAGCAATTATTGCACCACATACATATAATTCTCATATTTCTTTATCTCACTGATGAAGCATAACTTAATGTAAATAATTCTATTCTAGACTCTGCAGCCTTGATAATCATCTCTAGCATTTCTGGATATGAAATACCCGAGAGTTTAGCCATTTTTGCCAGATGGCCGTCCCAAATCCATCCTGGGTTAGGGTTAACTTCTAATAATTTTGGTTGACCATATTGATCCATTCTTAGATCAAATCGGCAATAATCTCGGCACTCAAGTCTATCAAATAACTTTAAAGAATTATCAATTATTAATTTTTCTATTTCTTGTGGCAAGTCAGCCAATTTTGAGCTCAGCTTAAAATAAGGTGATTCAGGGAGCCATTTTGCTTCATAACCACATATTTTAGTTAGACCATCTGGCAATGAAGAATAATCTTCCTCTATTATAGGCAGAACTGTATATTCATTTGGAGGATTTCCAATAATACCCACACTAAGATCTTTACCGGTTAGAAAATCTTCTACTAAGATTGGTTTATCATATCCATAGTTATCTTTAATCCAAGATATTGCATCCATTAGCTCCTCGATATTATTAACAACACTTTTCTCAGTTATCCCAAAACTGGAATCTCCGAAATTAGGCTTAACGATAACTGGAAAATCCAGACCTATATCTATTATTTCGTCTTGAGGTTTAACAATATAAGCCTCAGGAACAGCAATACCTATTTCTTTAGCAATTCCTCTGACTAGAGATTTGTCATAACAATAAGCCAGACATTGAGAATTAGAACCACTGAATGGAATATTCAACATTTCCGCTAGTGCTGGTATGTGAAGCTCATACCTGGGATTATTAAAAAAACCTTCGTCACAAAAATTCAATATAAATTTGGTCTTTGGTTTAATCTCTCTCAAATTGTCTATTAACCTGTCATGATTGTCTAAAAATATATACTTGCGATCGTTGCTAACTTCTAATGCTAGTTTCATTGCGTTAACGGCATCAAAATCATCTTGATCGAAAATTCCTTCCGGCTTTATATTGTCTATTTTTGAAGGATCTCCTAGTAGAACAGCAATTAGATCCGGAGCTTTATTTTTATTATTATCTAAGACTGTCCAATTCTTTGATGCCAGACAATTACAGACAATTCTTCTTTCCATCATACCAAGGTCTTGATTCCTGCCAGTTTCTGACATTATTGATGTACATAAATTAAATGAATAAAATCCAGAAGATAGCAATAATTCTTCAATTGAAGTTTTCGAATAAAGACGTTCGGCATAAAACTGATCCGCAATAACCCCTCGGGTAACATCTGTAACGACTTCCCTTGTAATTAGCCTGTCGTTATTATTTGACAAAGACCGTTCACGGCAAACAAATTGATTTTTATCTATCCATTCCCATGACCTCTTTTGGAAATTATTCCTAGCAAATTCACCATCTGAAATATCCAATAAAAGTTTTCCCATAGGCTTCAATACCCTCCGAACCTCCCTTAATACAGTTTCATCATCACTTGCACTTTCGAAATACCCAAAGCTATTTCCTAAAATCATTACAGCATCAAAACTATCAGGCTTATAAGAAAGTTTTCTCGCATCCCCTTCCTTAATTTTAATATCAATGCCCTCCTTGCGGGCTTGAGTTCTTGCCTTGTTAACTAAGTAGCGAGAACGATCAAGGCCTTCTACATTCTCAAATCCTCGTCTTTTTAGTTCCAACATATGTCTCCCCTGACCACAACAAAGATCGAGTATTTTATGGTTTTGCATGAGACCAGCGTACTCTATATACATATCAACTTCATGAGCAGTGATTGATGAATCGTCCACTATATCGGCATCTGTTTTCAAATAGTTAGAGTTAAAGATATACCGCCACCAATCTGGATCAACAAATTTTTCCATATCAGTAACTGGGCCAAGGAAATTTGTATTGTCTGCTACAGATAATTTTTTATTATGGTTCTCTATTGCCATCAAAAATGATTCTCCTATGGGTATTGATAATATTTATTTTTAAATAATAGTGATAACGGTATGTATTTCTATAATACTTTCGAGGGATATTGGTTGTAGAAAGTAGGTTGTAGTCAGCTAATACTTATATTTAAGACTCAGTAGGAAATATTTCTCCGCCTAAATAGTTTGCCGTTAATTGGTATCTGCTTTTAATACCTAATTTTTTAAATATATGTCCAAGATGAGTTTTTACTGTTTTTTCACTTATAAACAATGCCTTTGCTATTTCTTTATTACTGAATCCTTTTAATATTAGTTGTGCTATTTTCTCTTCTTGTTTTGTAAGCTTATTTTTCAAATCTTGCAAGTCATTCAAATCGTTCTTCTTTGAGTTCAGAATCTTGTTTAAGGCTCTTGAGACAAGAGAGGTATCAGCCCATATTTCTTCATTATGAACCGCTCTTATGGCTTGAAGAAATTGCTCCTTAGTCGAATTAATATCTAGACAGCCCTTTACTCCAAAACAAAGGGCATTAATGATCTTCTCATTTTCTGTAGAGTTCATCATAAGAAGCACTTTGAGGTGTGATTTTTTTTCCCTTATTAAATTCAGATATTCAACAATTTTTAGACCTTGAAGATTCAAGTCCAGAAATAAGACATGGCTCTCATCGTTATTAAGAACGGGTATAAGTTCACTGTAATATGAAATTTCCTGAACAATTTTTATATCTTCTTCAGATTTTATCGAATCTTTAAGACTCTGTCTGTAAAGATTAGACGAAACTGCTAATACAACTTTTATCATATAGGTCCTCAATAATTTCTTTAAAATTTTATATTACAACAAAAAATGTTACAACATAGAAGTTTTGAATAGTGCCCTATCCTCCTATAAGTACAAATCGTTGAGTTGTTTTCTTGATTCAAAATGCTATGTATACAAAGTCATCCTAACCCAGCTAGTCTAAATTCTTGCAATATTCTGTTATCAATGCTTAAATAATTATAATATTCTGGGGTTCGAAGTGTATTCAAGAGCCCCAGCCAAAATTCTTAACATATTGTCAAGACTAGTTATTCCTTAATTCAATACTTTTATTGTACTAATTGTCATTCCTAATATTAAACAAGATACTCAATTCATTCTTTATACTTTTTCTTTTCCGAGCCAGCTGTATATTGCCGGAAGTACCAGCAGAGTTAGCAGAGTCGATGTAATAAGACCCCCTATCACAACTGTAGCAAGAGGTCTTTGAACCTCAGCGCCGGCACTTGAAGATAGCGCCATCGGTATAAAGCCGAAGCTCGCAACTAGTGCAGTCATGAGCACTGGACGTAGACGTATCTCAGCTCCTTCCCGGGCGGCCTCAGTTGGATTCTTTCCTTCCTTTCTCTTCTGAATTATGTAAGACATGAGAACAACGCCGTTTAAAACCGCAATACCAAAAAGGGCAATAAAACCTATTCCAGCTGAAATGCTAAATGGCATTCCACGAAGGAACAGAGCTATAATTCCGCCCGTTGCAGCCAAGGGAATGTTTAGATAAATCATAAGTGCAGGACGTACGGAACCGAATGTTATATAGAGCAGAACGAATATTAACAATAGCGCCATGGGGACTACAATTGCCAGAGTTGAGCTTGCACGCTCTAGATTCTCGAATTGTCCTCCCCACTCAATCCAATAACCGTCGGGAATCTCAATCTTATCTTTAACAGCTTTCTGTGCGTCCCCTACAAAGCTTGCAAGGTCGCGCCCCCTAACATTTGTCTCCACAGAAAGGCGTCTGTGTATGTTCTCTCTGCTTATCTGCGCAGGGCCTTCTTCTACCCGTATATCTGCAAGCTGGTTTAAGGGAATAAGTTGTCCATTTTGATTAGATACCCGTATGTTTTTTATACTTTCAAAGCTCTCCCTGTCCTCAGGTGAAAATCTCACCTGTATGGAAAAGCGCTTTTGCCCTTCGAGTACCTGACCTACTTGTTTTCCCCCTATTGCCTCTACTGTGTCGAGTACCTGGCTTGCATTTATGCCGTAGCGTGCAATAGCATCTCTGTCTATAATCACTCTAAGGTAGGGAAGCCCTGCCACCTGCTCAGCTTTTGTATCGGCGGCGCCGGGAACTTTAGATATAACATTCACCACTTTTCCACCAAGCTCCTCTAGTGTTTCAAGATCATCCCCGTAAATACTTATTGCAACATCTGAGCGCACTCCTGCAATTAACTCCTGTACCCGAAGCTCAATAGGCTGGGAATAGCTGAACATCGTTCCGGGAAGTGACCCCGTAAGAGATACATTCATTTTTTCAACCAGTTCATCTTTAGTTTCCGCCGATTCCCACTCAGAAGGGGGTTTTAAGATTACGTAAATGTCGCTGATTTCAACCCCCATAGGGTCTGTAGCGATTTCAGCTCTTCCAGTTCTTGAGACCACGGTTATTACTTCAGGAAATCTCTTTAGAATTTTTTCTACCATGCCCGTGTTTCGGACCGACTCTTCAAGCGACACACTCGGGAGCCTCCACGCCTGAAGTGCGATTGCCCCTTCATCTAGCTTGGGTATAAACTCAGCACCCATAAAGGGAACAAATATAAGACTTAGGAGAAAAATTATCCCTGCGGCCGCTGCAGTAATTTTAGGGCGCATTATAGTCTTTCGGACCATTGGCAAATAA
>JBBDIN010000126.1:0-13781 GCA_040880385.1 Thermodesulfobacteriota bacterium
CAAAGACCGACTAACTTCGCACGCGCCGCGTGCGTGGTGGCTCTAAACCGAATCGTACGCTCTGATCGCGTGGTAATGCCAACTCATGACGCCAACGCCTCCGCCCCGTTTCCGCTCGTCCATGCTTTTTCTTTTTTTTGAATATTGAATGGGCGGAAAACGGGGTTCGGTCAGTGTATGTATTATATTGCACGTTGTAATATAATACAAGTTGCAATATACTGCATATATGTCATCTGGGGAAAAATTAGGTGAAAACCTACGAAAATGGAGAGTGAAAAAGAATATGTCGCAAGGAAACCTCGCGACCGCTTTAAATGTTGATAGGGCTTATATCAGCAATATTGAAAATGGTCGAATGAACCCCACTTTAGCTACTCTAGAAAAGATCGCAGGAGCTTTAGGTATATCAACTAGCGAGCTTTTGAAATAGTATGAGAGTTAATTTTTCTGATGTACAACGTAATATCTCTGAGATAGCAAATCGTGAAAAATATACGATCGATGTTTTATACGAACTCATGGCAGCGTACGGGCGTTCCGCAGCGTCAATTACAAAACTCAGAAAGGGTTCTATTAATCTTGCAAAAGATAAGGATACAACTGTACTCCAGCGCGGCGTTGTATATTTTAAACTTGTTGCAGACTTTAAAAGTTTGCCGTCTGAGGTGGAAAAACTTGAACAAGATCCGCTTACTCAGCGATATAATCCTCGTTTTTTAATTACAACAGATCTTGAAAGACTTGCGGCCAAGGACACAAAGAAAGGAAACACACTTGAAATAGCTTGGGCTGATATCGACAGGAATGTAGATTTTTTCTACGGATGGACAGGTGACGAAGTTACCGATGAAAAAACTGAGGCTGCAGCCGACCGTCGTGCAGCCGACAAAATGAAGGAACTATATCAAGAGGTTGAGAAAGTTAATTCGGATAAATTTAAAGGATCAAAAAATAAATTTCGCCATGACCTGAATGTGTTTTTCTCACGGCTACTTTTCTGCTTTTTTGCTGAGGACACTGGGGTTTTTACAAAAGAAGATAAAAATATATTTACAAACTCAGTAAAGGATTTTACTCAAACAGATGGGTCTGATTTGGACGAGTTTCTTGGAACTCTTTTCGAATCACTTGATGAAGAAGATAAAGGTAAGTATACGAGTCCATTTTCTAGATTTCCATATGTAAACGGAAAACTTTTCGATAAGAGTTTTGGTATAAGAATTCCAAAATTCAATGCACAAGCACGGAAACTTATTCTTGACTGCGGCGCACTTAATTGGTCTGAAATTAATCCAGATATTTTTGGCTCAATGTTCCAAAGTATTGTTGATGAAGAACATCGATCTACGCACGGAATGCACTACACTAGCGTACCAAATATCATGAAAACTATCGAACCATTGTTTTTAGATGAACTTCGTGAAGAATTTGACAAACATTACGATAATCCAAAAAAGTTAGCGAAGTTATATGAGAGGATTGCGAAAATAAAAATCTTTGACCCTGCCTGTGGTTCTGGAAATTTTTTGATTATCGCCTATAAGGAATTGCGCAAATTAGAGCATGCCATTATAGAGCGTCTGTTTGAAGATGAATATATTGCCAACCAATTAAAAAACAAGTTAATGTCACGAATTGATCTTAATAATTTTTATGGAATAGAAATTGACGACTTTGCGTGTGAGGTTGCCGTGCTCTCTCTTTATCTAGCCAAGCATCAGATGAATATTGAATTTGAAAAGCAATTTGGTAAAGAAATCAAGCTCATCCCATTGAAAGATACAGCAAATATAGTTCATGGGAATGCAGCAAGGTTAGATTGGCAAAAAGTTTGCCCAAACCAGCCGATCGAAAAAGAGGTGAACCTTGAACGGCAAGGCCAGCTAATAGAAGTAGATATAGAAAAGCAACACTCATTAAAAGAGGAGGAGTGGGAGGAAATTTATTTAATCGGGAATCCACCATATCAAGGTCGAGGAAGACAAACAAAAAACCAAAAAGAAGATATAAAATATGCCATCTCTCACCTCGGTCTGTATAAAGGACTAGATTACATTTCCATCTGGTTTGAAAAGGGTAGTGATTATATTGCAGAGACTAACGCTCAATTAGCTTTTGTGTCCACGAACTCTATTACCCAAGGTGAGCAAGTGGCGATGTTGTGGCCAAGTATACTGAATAAGGGATTAGAGATAAAGTTTGCACATACCTCTTTTAAATGGAAAAATATGGCGAAGTCAAATGCTGGTGTAACGGTTATAGTAGTAGGGCTTTGTAATAAAGGGGATGCAAAGAATAAATATATATATAGTGGCCGGCAAAAAATTAGCGCAAGTAATATAAATGCATATCTAGTAGATGCGGATGATATTTTTCTTGCTAAGAAACAGGAGTCTATTTCTGGCTTACCACATATGAGTTACGGCAATATGCCATTAGACGGAGGAAATTTACTTTTGGATGATATAGAAAAAAATGAATTGGTTAGTAATTTTCCCCAAAGCGAAAAGTATATAAAAAGAATATATGGTGCTAGGGAATACCTGAACGATGTCAAGAGGTGGTGTATCTGGATTAAACCATCTGAATATAACGAAGCTATAAACATAACACCACTTGCCGAGAAGATAAAAAGAGTAGAGCAGTTTAGACTTGATAGTAAAGATGGTGGTACCAAAAAACACGCTGCAAGATCATTTCAGTTTAGAGATACTAATGTAATAAAAAAAACAGCTCTTATTTTTCCTCAGACGACATCTGAAAATAGAGATTATGTGCCAATAGGGCTTTTGAGGGATAGTGCGATTATATCCAATGCGGCGCGAGTTGTATATGAAGCAGAACTATGGCTTCTTTCATTGCTTTCATCAAAAATGCATAATTTGTGGCTTAGAGCAGTATCAGGGAGACTGAAGACCGATATGCAATACTCTAATACGCTTTCATATAATACATTTCCAGTGAGAGAAATTACGGATTTAGAAAGAAGAGATTTGGATGTTTTAGCGAAGAAGATTTTATTCGCTCGTGAAAACCATACAGAAAAAACCTTAGCTGAAATGTATGATCCGGACAAAATGCCAAATGATTTACGTGAAGCACACCGCAAAAATGATCTCCTGGTGGATCGGTTGTATAGACAGAAACCATATTCCAATGACGAGGAAAGATTAGCAGATCTATTCAAGCTCTACGAAGAGATGGTAGATAAAGAAGAAAAGTAATATGAATAAAGAAACAATAAACATAATAGAAAACAAATACGAGCAAACAGGTGCAAGTAAGCGTACAAACGAAATGGGTATGCGTGAAATGCAACAACGCGCTTATGAGAAACGTAATAGCAAACATTTATTAATTAAGGCTCCACCAGCTTCGGGAAAATCCCGCGCACTTATGTTTATCGCCCTAGATAAACTCTATAACCAGGATCTTAAAAAAGTTATTGTAGCTGTACCAGAAACTTCGATTGGCGCATCTTTTTCAAATACGAATTTAACTAATAATGGGTTTTTTACTGATTGGACTATTGAACCAAAGAATAATCTATGCGGCGGTGGTGATGATAAAAGCAAGGTAAAAGCGTTTATCAGATTTATGGGTAGTGATGACCAGATTTTGGTTTGTACCCATGCAACTTTACGATTCGCTTTTGAGGAAATGTCAGCTACTGATTTCAATGACTGCGTCTTGGGAATAGATGAATTTCATCATGTGTCTACCAGCGACGCTAGTCGTTTGGGTGATCTTGTTAGAAATGTGATGCGTGATTCGAGCGTGCAAATGATTGCGATGACCGGATCATATTTCCGAGGGGATGCAGTACCTATCTTACGAGCGGAGGATGAGATGGATTTTGATAAAGTAACCTATACCTATTACGAGCAACTCAACGGATATGAATATCTCAAAACACTCGGTATCGGGTATCATTTTTATACTGGAAGTTATCTTGATGAAGGAGCATTAGATAGTGTTCTAGACACTACCAAAAAAACTATTATTCATATCCCGAACGTAAATTCTAAAGAATCAACACAAATCGGTAAACACGAGGAGGTAATGCAAATTTATGACATTATCGGCAAGCACATAAAACAGGAGCCTGAGACGGGCATAGAAATCTTAGAAACTGAAGATGGCAGAAAACTAAAGATAGCTAATCTTGTAGAAGATGAGCCTGTTCACAGAAGAGAACTTGATAAATATCTAGCAGAAGTTGCCCAAAATGATATTGATGGGGTCGATATTATTATCGCTCTTGGTAAGGCAAAAGAGGGTTTTGACTGGCCGTTTTGTGAGCAAGCACTCACCATTGGTTATCGGGCAAGCTTGACTGAAATTGTGCAGATTATAGGTCGCTGCACCAGAGATAGTTACAACAAAGATCATGCGCAGTTCACGAACCTAATAGTTCAGCCTAATGGAACACAAGATGATGTACAGATTTCTGTAAACAATATGTTGAAGGCGATCACTGCTTCTTTACTGATGGAACAAGTTTTAGCACCTAATTTTACTTTTAAACCAAGAACCTCGGTTAAGGAAAAATCCGCAGCTGGAGAAGTGTTTGTGAAGGGGTTAAAACAACCACTAAATGAAAAAGTTAAAAGAATTTTAGAGACAGAGTTAGAAGATTTAACAGCTGCAGTACTTCAAGATACTCAATATCAAAGATCTGTAGCGGCAGATCACTCTCCTGAATATAGAAAACACTTACAATCAAAAATAATTCGAGAAAAACTACCCGGACTTTCAGATGAAGAAATAGAGGTGACAAGACAATACCTTGCGAGCAATTTAGCTTTTAAGACTGGGAAAATAACTACAGACGGTGACAAAAAGTTTATAACGATGGCAAATAGTTTTGTAAATCTCGACGATCTTACTATTGATTTGATTGACTCTGTGAATCCGTTTCAACATGCTTTTGAGGTTATTGGAAAGAAAATCGGGGCAGATGTGTTTAGGGTGATTCAAGATACAATCGCGGGTTCTCGAATAGATATGTCGGATGAAGATGCACTTGCTCTTGTTTCGCAAATTAAATCATTTGTAGTCACTCACAATGGTAAATACCCAGCTCTTAATTCTAAAGATCAAAATGAAAAGTTGTTGGCGCAAGCGCAGGCATATCTTACCGCTAGGCGATCACAAATACTTAGAGATAGACAAGAATAAATCATGCCTAAGAAAGATTGCACAAGTGAATTATTGAAACTCTTTGAGTCAGAAGACGCCGATTTGTTTGTTGCCAAAGAGAAACCGAAAGCATTCACCGCAGATGAGCGATTGGCTGAATCATTTCAGCAAATTATTGATTTTGTTCAGAAAAATGGCAAAGAACCTGAAATTGACTCAGGAGATTTCCAGGAAGCATTACTCGCCAAACGCCTTGAAACGATTAAAAATACCCCTAAAAAGGTTGATTGCTTAGAACAATTTGATTCTCTGGGGTTATTGACGAAACCAGAAACACCCAAAAGTGTTGAAGAGCTTTTTGAAAAAGATGAGTTGGGACTTTTTGGTGGTGATGAGAACAAAATTTTTGATATAAAACATGTTAAGCAAAAGCGCGTTACGAATCCTGTTGATGAAAGGGCCACAAGAATACAATCAAAAGATTTTTCGCTTTACAAACCAATTTTCGAAGATGCACAAGGTAAACTGAAAAATGGTGAGGCTAAGCTTGTGCTATTTACTTCGATTGATCAACTTCTCGTGGGTAGATTATACGTGTATGACGGTCAGATGGTTTATGTTGCAGATGAGGGTGAGATAGATCAGAAAGAGGGATACAAGCAACAGAGATTAAAAGTGATTATTGAGAATGGTACAGAGTCCAATATGTATAAGCGCTCTCTTGCTCAGAGATTATATGAAGGAGGATACTGCGTTGTTGATAAAAAGGAATTAATTGATGATATTTCAAATGAAGCAGAAAAGATCAATGGGTACATTTACGTGGTACGCTCTTTAAGTGAAGATCCAAAGATTAATACAATAGAGAATTTATATAAGATTGGATTTTCAAAAACTCCAGTATCTCAAAGAATTGCAAACGCAAAGGATGACCCAACCTACTTAATGGCTGAAGTAGAATTGATCGAGAGCTATAAATTAACTGGAGATTATAATCCTCAAAAGGTTGAGCATGTGATACACAGGATATTTGCGGACGTTGCCCTAGATCTTAATATTACAGATAAACATGGCCGTGAGTATAAACCAATGGAATGGTATTCTGTTCCAATTAATATCATTAGGGAAGTTGTTGATTTGATAGATTCGGGTGAAATTGTAAATTATATTTACGACTCACATAAGCAAAAAATGACACCTATAGCTTATGAAAAATAAAAACGGACAATGGAGAAATTGAGCTCTAGCGGAAATAGCCCGAGGCGGATGCCGAGGGTGCCATCCCTTTAGCCAAGGAGAGGAGATAGTTGACTTCATCTGAAGTACCTCACATCATGTGATCATGGAAAATGAAGATGTAAAAGCAGTAAAAGAGGATGCATTAGAAATTCAGAAGGATGACATTCAGGATCTCTCTTTAACAATAGCTAATGAGACTTCTAAATCTTTTCATGCACTTGCTTTTATAATTATTTTTCTTGGGTTTATTTTTGATGATCTGCAAGGAGTTAATGTAAGGTCGTACTCAGTACCATTCATGGCATTATTCCTAGCGATTATTCTTATAGTAATTAATACATCTGCTAGGAAAATAGATTTTCATACTAACGTCAGTACAATATTTACAAGCAGTTATAATATTAGTTGGGAGAAATATTTAGATGAAAAACATCATCGTTTGCAAGATATGTATAATAAGGCATCATTGTTACTTAGAGACAAGGTGATTTATAATCGATTAATATTCTACTTAGTTCTTATTGCTATATTTTCATTCATAATTATAAAAATTTAAAATGATATACAATAAATTAGAAAATAGTACAGACACTAATGAGGATGACTCTAATCCAGGGTCACTTCAGCCTCAGGAGACTTTTAAAGGTGATGAAATAGGTGAGAGAGAAGAAAAATAGATAAACCGCTGATAAAACTATGCATGAATTTTGATGAGAGAATAGATAAGAATATACTAGAAGATCCGGAGCTTAATTTCTTTTTAGATCGGTACATAAGTAACAAAGGTGAAAAAATATTATTCATCAAAGATTGCCTTAAAAAAGATCAAAAGCGGAAGATTTTATTACGGTTACAATGGTATGCTGAAACAGCTGACAGGATGGAAATGATTAGAAGAGGTAGACCGGCATTACAAATCACTTTTCTGATGGCTATGGCTGAAGCTATCATGGCAGGTAAAAAAGAGAATAATAATTTGCCTTCAAAACAAGCTATCAAAGACTTTTTCTTAGGAGTGGACTTGAGGGATCAAAAAGTTTTAGAATTTGGTATTAAGTTATCATTGAATGATATAGAAGAGCCTTATTTAACGTTGCCAAAGATTATTGATATAATGTATGAAGTTAGAAACAGAGTGGTCCATGGGAAAGACTATTGGAACTTTCTTATGCCTGATAAAAAGGATGTTAGGGAGGGCTTTACGCTAGTTACTCGTGGATGGATCGGTAAGCGAGGTAAGAAAAAGGAGATTTCATTAGATGTAAGAATAGCATATGAAGAATTAAGAGACGTGTTTATTAGAACTGGTCTGAATCATATTAGAAGTATTTTGTAAGAGATTTATTGTATGAAAAGGTATAAATTTGCAGCTCTTCTTCAACAAGAAAATAGAATTAAAGATAAATACTTAGAGTTAGGTCTAAGCATTAGTCCTTATAGTCGTATTAACAAATATTTTTTATATTTAAGAGAAATAGAAAAAGCTAGAATTTTAGGTGAAAATGAGTTAAATCGATTAATTCAGAAAGATAGAGCTAGGTATTACTATAGCCAGTTATATGTTTTAAAAATATGCAACATCCTAAATGCTATTGAAAGTTCTAGTCAAAACCAATTAGTAATTAGAAACAAGCTATCTATTTTAGCTAAAGGGCCATATTTATTGTCAGAAGAACATAAAAATAACACAACTGCGCGAGATGCAGAATTTGAGTTGGAACTTTTTTCTTTCTTATACGAGAAGGGATTAAAAGTAAGACTTTGTGATCCGAATCCAGATATTCAACTTATAACTAGTAATTTCACATATGATATTGAATGTAAACGTCCAAACTCTATGAATTCAATGGAGAAGCATATTCGGAAAGCAGTATCTCAGTTAAAAAAAATTATCAATGGCAGTAATATTCCTACGATAGCATTATCACTTGATTCAATTCTAACCAAAGATGATCTTATCCTCAGCTCTAAAGATGAAAGGTCATCGTTAAACTTTTTAAACGTTACGCTATCTGAATTTCTTAAAGCCAATGCAATGATGGTAAGCAAAATTTGTGGGTCAAATCCTTGTTTGGTGCTCTATCATTTATCGTGTCTCAGTGGCTATAGTAATAATATTCCAATGGCGTATACAACATACATGACAGGTAATATTTATAACTTTGAAAAAAGCTTATCGCGAAGAATATACGATGATCTGCAAATAATGACTTAGGGGAAATATGATTTTGGGCTAATATATAAGCTATGAGTGAACATATCATCTACAAAATTCCATATGAGGATAACATCTGGTTTTCTCCGGCCAAGGTTATAACGCACTATATGAGTCTTACTGATAAAGAGCGTAAACAATACTCTGTTCAAGAACAACAAGCTATGAAAGAAGCGTTTTATGCTGCTAATATGCTTTTGGGTATTTCAGAAGGCACTCATCGTGAATATTGGTTGCAGATGGTTCATCCTCGTGAACAACGGCCAGATATTTGTACTATGTATGTAGAGCCGCGTGCTGACAAGTCGGACCATATGTTTATACAAGATTTAGAGATTACGGAGTACGAAGACCACTCTCAGGAATCAATACCTGATTTTTTAAAACGCACAAAACTGACATCTAAAAAAAACTATACTCCCGATACAAGCATCCTTTGTTTTATCAATAAAACTATTCCTTTGCCAGACTGGAAAGCGATACATAAAGAGCTTAAAGGCCTTAAGTCGCCCTTGGCTACATACCTTCTTGGTCAGACGGATCCAGATCGACTTACGTTTCAATTAGCTCAAGTTAATCCTGTTTTAAGCAATCCAATAGTATATAATGTTCGTGAATCAGCTAAGCGGTGGTGTTCAGTTAATACTAAGAAAATGAAGCGAGGTACTTATAAGAGTTCTACTTTGTTGTCTGAAGAGCATCACTTCCCATTTTGGGAAAAGAAGTGATGTTCTACTAAATAATTTGCAAATAATCTAATGAGAGAATTGAATTTTCTGATGACTTTGAAGATTTTTTAATAGATGTGTTATGAAGAAAAGAATTGTCATGTTAAATTAACAGAAGCGTAAGAAAATAAAATGAATACAGTCGATCTAAGTACATTTACACCAGTCAAATCTCTAGAAGGGAAGAAAAACTATAAGAGATATATTAGAATAGAAAGAGATGGTACCGATAAAGAAATTATTTTTTTACATGTTCCAGATATTTCGCTTAGAGAGGAAATTATTTGTAAGCATTATTTGTCATTTCTTGCTAAGAACTTTATATCAGAGACAATAGGATTTAACATTGTAGATAGAGATAATCCTTGGGATTTCGTAGTAGAATCGAGTAATAGCATGAGGTTTAATGTTGAGATAACTTCTATTGCAGATAATGAGTGGTTTTACGAAAAAACTAAGAGAGAAGAAGAATTTGAGAGAATTATGACAAAAGAAACAATTTCTTTGAGGGGTCATGACCTAAAAAAGGTTTACCGGTGGTTTGGTCAGGAAACAGATCCAGAAATTATAAAATTAGAGAATGAAGCTAAAACACTGGATGACCTTGTAAAAAATCCTTTATATGGTGCTGGAGGACACATATTCGTTAGCGATACAAAGGCAGAAGAAGAATCTCTAACGACCCTGATCCTCAAAGCAATAAGAAGAAAAAGCGATAAAAACCATAAAGGTAAGGAAAACACGGTTTTAATTATAGACAATAGAACAACTAGGTTTGAACTGAGTGATTATGAAAAATCAATGGAAGAATTGGAGGATTCTCTTGTGGATGTGATATTTCCAGAAATATATTTTTACACAGGATATTATTCAGATGATGATGGGAGTAATGCTGAATGCTCATTTGCGCCCATCAAGTGGTCAGATAAGAAACATAAAAAGTTTATAAGTAGGATAGAATCAGGAGCACTACGTTTAGATAAGAAAGGTATAGCCTATGACTAGAACCTTAATCGTTAAGGATCATCTGAATGGTTTTTTTATACAAAGTAAGTTCTAATGTCCTCTAGCTTTGGAGGAGATTTGTATTGCCGTTATTGGAAATGAGAGCAACCTGATTTCATGACGGAATTTTGATAATAAAGTTCGAACATCCTCCCTAAACCCCTGCAAATTTGACAAATATTCTATGTCACAGTATAAAAGAGTGTTGCTCTATGTTGAGTAGGTAAGCACAATGTTCTTTACAAGGAGAAGGAAGAATGAAAGACACGCTCTTGATTGTAGAAGACTCACTTCAATATCTTTTAGCCGCGCATAATGCACTTTCGAACAAGTTTAACTTGTTGTTTGCAATGAGCTTAAGCAAGGCAATGGAGTTACTTGAAAAGCATGCTGTTGACGGTGTCATTACCGATATTTGCTTCCATGAAAAGGGGGTTACTTATACCTCTTCAGTTATACCAAAAGAGAATCGGTGGATGTGGAAGACCGAAGCAGTTTTCGAAACTAAGAGATTATGGCCATGGTTTTGGAAAGTGAAAACGTATCAGTTACCTGACAGACAAATTAAAGTCAATAACCATATACTGGACGTACTGCGCATTCATTTAAAAGAAGAGGGCTTTCCGTCGAGCATTATTGATACTTTTTTGGAGGAAATTCCTTCAGGTATAGCTTGGCAAAAGATAGGGGATCGTGGCATCCAAGTGGAGGTCCAGGGGGAAACATCTATGGAGCTACGAGACCAAATTGTCAGTGCCTGTTCACGTCCGTCTGAGGAGATAGAGTATGGTCGAGGAGGATTGATCCCAGAAGAAAAAAGAACGGCGGATGATTGGGAGGAAATGTTCAAAACAAAGATACGGTGTTTTTCGGAATTACAATACGAAGTTGAAGATGCAAACAGTCTACATCCTGATAGGTACAATGAAAAAATTGTCCTTCCAGCTAACGGCTATTTTGTAATCGAGCATTGTGTTGATAATGGTATTCCGATAACGTTCCTTTCTTCGCGAACGCATGCCCCCCATACTCTACCTGTTCCTGTTGCAGCAGGGGTGCTGACAATTGATCAGTTCTTGCAAGCTTTCAAAGAAAGTAGTTGGGAAAAAGATTTCCAATCCGACCTGGAAACTCCGAAAGGTTTCTTTGTTGGTTCAGGTAAAAATCAACCACAGATCTGGATGATGTGTGCGGAGAAATTGGGATTAACGACCTAACAAAGAGAGTATTTGGTTCTCAGTCTGCCTTGGCGGATTGAGAACCTTTTTTTATATAAGAAAATTGATAGGTTTGACTCACGGTATTGAGAATAGTGGTAGTAGTGGTTGATTGTCAGATTTTAATAGCGAAGTTCAAACATTGCCTCTAAAGGCCTGCACGAATAGTACTCATTGATATGTCGAACAATGAGGAAGATTGTAATAAGCAAAGAAAAAGCCCGCAATCATTGCTGGTTACGGGCTGTGAACGTTAGTCTTTCATCGCTGGAAGCGACTAAAGACACTACTTGTCATTTTTGAGAACAATCTTCTTCTTTCCGGACTTGGTGTTGATGGCGATACTTTCCTCATTGACCTCAAGGATTGTGAGGAATGAACCGCCTTCGCGATCGTATCCGTGGTCTTCGGCCATGTGCTGGACCTTGTCGTTACCGACGGTAAGCACGTGGAGTTCATGCCGAATTTGTGGATCATTTGCCCTGTGATCGATTTGTTCTTCGGTCACAAAAGCGGAAACGCCAATTTCCGGACAAAAAACTCTTTGTTTGATAGACGGACGGAGATAGGCCGTATATCCATCATCTCCTGATCCAAGTACCGGTGCCGGATGAGGGTTAACCATCCTGGGCTTGAGTTCCCACAGACGCTTTAGGTCTTCCATGATGCGCTCTTCTTCCCGTTTCACCAAAGCGGTGAAGGCAACTTGCTTTTCTACGGAAAGCGTTCGAACTGCCGACGGCTGCGGTGGGTTGAAGGTGAAGCTGGTAGTCCGGTTGCCGTGCTGATTATTCACCAGCTCGACTTCCACAACTACTTTGCCGTCCTCAGCGGACACCTTCATTTCGCCAATCTTGTTGAATGAGAGCCACGGTTTGTCTTTGTCCGCGCTGTAGCGGTCACGCCATTGCCATTCCCTCATATCACTTTGACTACCGCAGAAAACACGAACCTGACTCCAGTAACCGCTACCACCAGTCGAACCATACTCGCTGCGGGAATCAACCAGTGCAGCGACTGTAGGGTTCGCAACCTTGATGGTTGAGTAGCTAGCATAGTTGAGGAGCTGTCTTCTCAATTCGTCGCTTACGATGGTCTCGCCCAGCAACTCATCAAGTGCGGCGTTCTGTAGGTTATCTCGCCGTCGCTTTTCCTCGGTTTCCTTGTCGATCTCACGTTGCTTCAGGCCTTCATGACCCTCGCGAACGAAAAACTCAAGCATGTGGAAGGGGAACTCGTACTCGATATGACCACATCCACAATCGCAGATAACACAACGCTCCACGAATCCCAGCTGGGTGAAGTTCGGCAGAATCTTCTTCAATAACGCGACAACAGGGGTGAAGTATGGCTCCGCCGCATCACCTCTGAACATTCGATAACTCACGACCAGTTCTTCCTCGGGAATTGAAGCGGGGTCTGTTGCCCTGCTACTCGATGCCTTATCTGTGACTTCATCCATGAATACGCCCTTGTGTTTCCATGTTCTGATGGCTTCGGCGAGGAATGAAGCCGCGTCTTGCTCGTCGCTGAACTCCAAAGGGAGCTGATCGTTGAGTGAGTAGCTCTTCTTGTCACCATCACTCTGCTCGACGAACAACCGTTCAATCAATTCCTCTCGTGAAAACTTCGACATTTCAGTACTCCTTCCTGTCCCATGTTGCAGGGACGTAGATGTGAGCAGCTTCTCCAATTTTTCCGCACCCTGCGGAGATTGAATAACTGCGACCAAGGTACCCGGTGAGGCATCTCCATAGTCCCGCAAAGCGCACGCATACCAGCGAGCGGCTTTGGCTTTCTTTTGGCTGCCAGTGTGTTTGAGCACAATGGTATAAGCCTTAGATGGGCTGGGGGCTGCCTCAACAAGGTTGAGCAATTCCGGATTCGTCCAGATTGCCTTGGAGCGGGTCAAATAGCCGACAAGCTCATTGGCTTGATCGTCGTTCATGACGTGCTCCTTTCCAAGTTGTAAAGGTTCATTAATTAGATCTAGGACCGTCCTAAATCAGCGTTATTATAGCAATAATAATTAAATTGTCAACCGCAAGTCCTTGAATTCTACTTTGAAGTGTAACAAAAAGACATCATGAGCTGGTAAGCTAAGAAGTAAGTGTAACAGTTGGTAGTCTGGAATTATCTCGAAATTTTATATATAAAGTTCGAACATCATCCCTAAAGGCCTGCAAATTACCTCTGTTAAGCCATATAAATAGTGAGATTAGAGTTTCCTAT
>JBBDIN010000126.1:13791-15039 GCA_040880385.1 Thermodesulfobacteriota bacterium
ATGGCTTATTTTTTGTTTAATTGTTATTTTGATGTTCTAGGTAATAAAGCTTTGTACACCCAACAAGTTGTTTGATAAGCTTCACTTATGAGTGAAAATTTTGAACGCAAGTTTCAACCAAACCTAAACCCAGAGGCTAAAGATGGCAATGCAGCGGAGCCTGATTCGTTAGAGAAAGCATTATCACCAGAAGTGATTAAGCATGTTATGGAAAAAGTACAGGATATAAATGCACCAGAGACCATGTTCAATGTAATAGGCCCAATGATGACTTCTCAAAAACTCTATATTGATCTCGATAATCTGCAAAAGGTAAATCTGCAATCTTTAGAGGGAGTTTTGCAGAAAGGTTTGATTGGTATTCCAGACTATATAGGGTATGTACCATTGTCAAAAGAGCGGTCGTCTTCTTTAATTGAGTCTACCATGTTAAGAAATCGTAAGAAGACAAATGTTCAACGGAAGAAGTACGGTAAGCTTGGGCCATGGTTAAATGAAATAGATGATAAATCGTTTGAAAAAAGTGGCTATGCTCTTAATGCTGTTAATAGCATCGCTTTGATCATAAATAAAAAATATATTGAGAAGCAAATATCACAGAAGTTTGGAAAACGTGATGGCATTAGGAACCAAGGTCGAATTCCACCACGGTTTATTGATGGTGTCGTCGTTCTTAATCCAACCTCAGTAACTGAATTAACAGAAGAGCAAAAAGCATTGATTCGTGATAGAGATCTTATATCAGATCAGCTTGTTGACCTGAATTGGGAGTCTGCTACCTTACGCCAAAAGAGTGAAGAGACATACTCGATGCATGAAGAAGAATTGAGAAACAGACGAGAAGAATTATTTGAAAAACGGAAGGTAATGGATGAAAAAATTTATAGGTTGTTACCATATGATCTTTGGCGCAAGCTGTATAATAACAACAATCGAGAATTTGATAGTAGTAGACTTCAATTAATGGCAAAGGAGATTGAAAAAGTACAAAGAAATCTCTATCAGTCTAAGCCTGAATATTTGAAACCGATTTATGATCAAAAGGGAAATCTCCTTTGGCCAAAACAGATGAGTCATGAAGAGGTGCAGAAATTCGTCTTTGAACGTGACGCTGAAAAGTCCGGGTCAGATGAAGGGGGGTGATACATTAGATTGTAATTGAACTAATAAAGTTCTAACTTGGTCCCTAAAGGCCTGCAAACTATGAAAATAGAGCCTATTAAGCAATAAAATAAGTGATAATATTTT
>JBBDIN010000127.1:0-14996 GCA_040880385.1 Thermodesulfobacteriota bacterium
GGAAGAATTTTCAGAGAGGATCGAAAAAGCACGTGTCACACTGTTCAATGAGCGTGAAGAGAGGATACACCCCTATAAAGACGACAAAATTCTCACCGACTGGAACGGCCTCATGATAGCAGCTCTATCAAAAGCGGGAAGAGTTTTTAACGACCCGCAGTATACAGAAGCGGCTAGAAAGGCTGCTGATTTCATATTAAAAGATATGAGGAATAATAATGGAACACTCCTTCATAGATATAGACAAGGAGAAGCTGGAATTAGGGCTAATGTAGATGATTATGCTTTTTTCATCTGGGGCATGATTGAATTATACGAGAGCACATTTGATATTAAGTATTTGAAAGTAGCTTTATCACTTCAAGATGAAATGGATAAAGGATTCTGGGACGATAAGAACGGGGGTTATTACTTTACTTCTAATGACGCGGAAAAACTCATCTCAAGACAAAAAGAAATATATGACGGTGCTATTCCATCCGGTAACTCTGTAGCCGGGCTTAACCTGCTTAAATTATCCAGAATTACTGGTGAAGTAGAATATGAACAAAAAGCTGCAAAACTTGGCAAGGCATTTTCTGAAACCATCGAAAGTGGGCCCATGGCATACACACTGTTTATGATTGGTCTTGATTTTGGAATAGGGCCATCATATGAAGTAGTAATTGTGGGAGATCCCGGGGCTAAAGATACTAAAGCAATGATAGATGCCGTCAGAAAAAATTACAGCCCGAGTAAAGTCGTATTAACCAAGGGAAAAGATGACGACAAAATAACAGAAATTGCCGATTTTACAAAAGGCCAGTCAAGTATAGAAGGTAAAGCCACAGCCTATGTGTGCTTAAATCATATATGCAACTTGCCGACTACCGATATTAACAAGATGCTTGAATTATTATCCCCGGACACCTCATGATGTATTTATATGAATATATTGAAGAAATTGAACAAATTAAAAAAATCCCCGCTATAATATATTTGTGTTGATTTTCAGTTTATTGATTTTATAATATCGGTAACAAACATAGTTTATTAGATTTATATTAAAATCATGGAGGGCAGGGAACATGCCTAGAAAAGCCAAAAGAAAAATTAAAGATCTCGTAGAGATGCTCGAAGATCCGGACAATACTGGATATATCGGCGGAGACTATGAAGACATGATGGACCTTATGGAAGAAGAAGAACTAGATGAACTTGAAGATCATGAAGAGATAGAGTGACCCTGAGCTCGCTTTTGATTACCGTCCCGTTTTAAATAAACCATTAAAACTGAAATTGCTGCAGGAGTAACACCCGAGATTCTGGTAGCTTGACCCAAGGAGTTGGGGCGAACCTTTGTAAGTTTTTGAATAATTTCTATGGACAACCCGGGGATGTTGTCATAGGAAAAGCTATCAGGTATTGCAAAGTCTTCTAATTTTGTAAATTTATCAATCTGCTCCATCTGCCTCTTTATATAACCCTCATATTTAATATCCATTTCTATCTGAGATATTACATCTTCTGTAATAGAATCTTGAACAGTTGATTCAAAAAACTCGAGGTCTCTATATGAAATTTCAGGGCGCCTTAAAAGTTCTTTTAAAGAATGGGGTTTCTTAATAGGTGAAGCGCCTAGTCTAATTAGTATCTCATTAAAGTGAGCGTTAGGTACAACTTTAATAGTTTCTAACCTTAAGAATTCCTCTTCTACTGCTTTCTTCCTTATAGCAAACTTAGCGTAATCCTCTTCTTTTAACAACCCTATCTTATAACCTAATTCACCCAATCTTTTATCAGCATTATCTTCTCTCAGCACTAGGCGGTATTCAGCCCGAGAAGTAAACATCCTGTAAGGCTCATCTACCCCTTTGGTAACTAGATCATCTACCATAATGCCAATATATGCTTCAGAACGTTTTAGAATAAAGGGACCTTCGCCTTTTACTCGGAGAGCTGCATTTATTCCGGCAACTAAGCCCTGGCTGGCCGCCTCTTCATAACCGGTAGTACCGTTTATCTGTCCTGCAAAATAAAGATTGTCTATTAATTTAGTTTCTAAAGTAGGCCTTAGCTGAGTAGGATCTACGTAGTCGTACTCAACTGCGTATCCGGGCCTCATAATCTCGACCTCATCCAGTCCATCTATCGTTCTTACTAATTCATATTGAACCTCGAGAGGGAGACTTGTTGAGATACCGTTTGGATATATTTCATAGGTGTTTAGACCTTCTGGTTCTAGAAATACCTGATGTCGATCTTTATCCGGGAACTTTACAATCTTGTCTTCAATCGAAGGACAGTACCTTGGTCCTACCCCTTTTATCTCACCAGAATAGAGGGGAGATTTATGAAGGTTATTGTTTATTACTTCACGAGTTCTTTCGTTTGTATAGGTTATGTAGCAAGGAAGCTGTTCTCTGTCTATAATATCATTTGAGAATGAAAATGGTTTGGGATTTTTATCTCCCGGTTGTGGCTCAAGCATCTCCCATTTGATAGTTCTACCGTCTAACCTGGTAGGTGTACCGGTTTTTAATCTGCCAACATTGAAACCCATACTTCCAAATGATTCTGAGATACCGGTTGCCGCCCCTTCACCCGCGCGCCCTGAGGAAATTTTAGTTGCCCCAATATGGATGAGTCCGTTAGGAAAAGTGCCCGGTGTAACCACCACGGCATCTGCAAAAAAATGTTCGCCCAGGTTGGTCTTCACTCCGGCAATACGGCCTCCTTCAACTAGAAAACCCTCTACCATTCTCTGCTTAATATCAATGTTCTTTTCAGACTCAAGCGCCTTCTTCATATAGGATCTATAAGACTGGCGATCAGCTTGAATCCTGGTTGCCTGTACTGCTGCACCCTTTCTGGTGTTGAGCCTTCTAAATTGTATAGCTGCATGGTCAGCAGCTTTTCCCATCTCCCCGCCTAGAGCATCTATCTCTTTAACGAGGTGCCCCTTACCTACGCCGCCTATTGAAGGATTGCAAGACATCAGTCCAATTGTGTCGATATTAGCCGTTAGCACAAGTGTTCGGCATCCCATTCTAGCAGATGCAAGTGCAGCCTCACACCCAGCATGTCCGGCACCAATTACGATTACATCATGATTTTTGTGGTAACTTATACTCATTATTAATTTTCCTGTTTGAAAAATGCTAAGGAATTGTAAATCCATAAACGCTCAGCGTCAATTATGGGATCCCAATCTTGCATAGAATGACATATCAATGGTAAAATGCTTTTCCAATATTGAGGGGATATATTTTATGGCAACAACAAGAGAAATATTCGAAAAGGTAGAGAAGAAAATAAAAGAAAAGTCCGAAGAGCTCTCTGAAATCAGAGCTGTATATAAATTTGAACTAAAAGGTCCTGACGGCGGAACATGGATAGTTGACCTGAGAGAAGAAACCTTAGGTGTAAGAGAAACAGAAGAAGACGCTCAATGCACTATCAAAGCTAAAGATGTACACTTCGTAGATATGTTCACAGGGAAACTCCGTCCCGAAAGTGCTTTACTGACAGGCAAGATAAAGATGTCAGGTGATATTGGTCTTGCAATGAAACTCGGTCAAATATTAAGAAAATAAAGTTTATAAATTAAAGAAAATACAGCCTTAGCTGAAGGTAATTGTATATTGATACAAGCTCCCGACAAAATCTATGTCGAAGAAGATATTCTAGATCATCCCCTCACTCAGAAAATATTATCCAAAATCAAATCCACTCCTGTCACTTTTATCCAGGACTATAAAAAAATAGGACAGGATAAGGCTTTTAACCTAAGAGCAGATGAAGATAAAAATTCACTCGCCCTTGCCAGCAAGAAGGGAGAGCTGGTTAAAAGTATCGGAAGAATGGATCATGGACAGTTCTATTTGTTTCATGAAATAGATTGCAAATATGACTGCGAGTACTGTTACCTCCAATACTACTTCCAAACAAAGGTCCCTGTCATATTTGTCAACCGGGACGAAGTTTTGGAGAAGATTGAGGACTTACTAAAGAGTGTTGATAATCCGTACTTTCATGTCGGCGAAGTATGCGACGCTTTAGCGTTTGATGACCTCACAGAATTCTCTCTTGATATTCTCAGCCTTTTTACAAAGTACAGAAATGGTGTGATCGAGTTTAGAACAAAAAGCACAAATGTCGAAAATTTGATATCTGCAAAAAATCCTCCTGAAAATGTGATACCTTCATGGACTTTTAGCCCTCAAGAAATTGTGGATATGATTGAGCACAAAACCCCTTCGTTTGATGAAAGACTTGATGCCGCCAGAAGATGCCAAGAAGCTGGTTACACGGTAGGGGTAAGACTCGACCCGATAATCAGGGTGCCGGGATGGGAAAAGTTATACCGCAAAATGATACAGGAACTTTTTGCTACACTCGATACAAAACAAATCGACTACATATCTCTAGGAACACCAAAGCATAATAAGGTTCTATTTGAAACTATAAAGAAGAGATTCCCGGCTAGTCCGACTGTACTGGGGGAACTATTTCCCTCAACTGACGGGAAGTATAAATATTTAAAATTCCAGAGGGTCGAAATATACAAGAAAATGATTTCATGGATTAGAGAATTTTCTGATGATATAGGAGTGGAGCTTTCTATCGAATCCGATGAAGTCAAAGAATTGGTATTTAATTAGATTAGTATCGAGAAAGATATTAATAGCCGTAAGATTTAAGGCTTTCTGAGATATCGAGAGAAAATGCTTTTAACTCCGGATCATTCAAGTATGCATAGGCTCTAGTCTTATTAACATTTGATGCGGCTCTCTCAATCTGATCTTGAGTTACATCAAGTTCACAAAAGTCAGTTAAAGATTTTAAAATCTGAGTGGGGTGTTCTAAAAAATCTTCATATTTAATTTCAATTGCGCGCTCACCGAGACTATCTACATGAGAGCGTGCTTCTTTTAAATACTCCTCCCATATTGAAAAGCCTTCTTTCAGAGTGCCGCCGCGTATATCTACAAATACTCTATTTCTTGCTATGAATTTTTGCGTTAAGTAGTACCAGTAAAATGGTCTGAAATTACTATGTCTATCTTTTAGTCTATTAAGCCCTCTTTTCCTTCGGGTTATTAAACTACTAGCAATATCTAGAGGATGACGATATATATGAATAACTTTGGCATTTGGAAAAAGATCTAACCAAAAAGGAAGGGTAAAAGTATTACGAGGATCTTTCCAACCCCAGGGGATATCAAGACTTTTAGGTGTTTTATAGCTTAAGTACTTTGCAAACCCCAAAAATGAAATCACTCGAGGTGTTTTCATTGCAAAACTTATGAATTCTCCATAAAGTTCTCTAGCTTCTTTATCTTGAAGTAGATATTTTATTGTGCCCGGATTCTCCAAACCACCGCTTGACTGAGTTAACAGCCAATCGTTAATTTCACGGAAAAACAGAGCCTCATGGTTATTGGTTAACTTATTACCGATGAAGAGGCCCAGATCATCCAGCATCCTGGTAAGCATGCTAGTACCTGAACGGCTCATTCCAATTATAATTATAGGAGAGTGTGACTTCATTTTACTAAGTGAAATTACACTATTTGCAGAGCAATGACAATGCTTTTTGAGATAGAGCTATAGTGTCAAACGACTAAAACGAATTGAAAATTGGACCCATGACTCTTAAACGAGATGTATTGCGATTAGCGTTTGTTATCTTGCTAGAAAACTTCTTAGAACATCGCCCGAATCGGCTTCAGCTAGTTTTTCAAGCGCTCTTTTTTCAATCTGTCTGATACGCTCTCTGGTCAGATCAAACCTTCTTCCAATTTCATCTAACGTGTAGGTACCGTCTTGATCTATTCCAAACCTGAGCCTGATTATTTCTTCTTCTCGTGGAGTAAGAATGTTTAATGCTTCTCTTATCTCCTGAGTAAGTGCTGTGGTTGCCATAACAGCATCAGGTGCTGGCGCTTTATCGTCTGATATGAAGTCTAGTAGAGTAGTTTTCTCCCCATCCATGATAGGAGTATCTAATCTTGCGGCGTCATTTGTTGATTCAAGAATTCTTTTCACGCCTTCAACCGAGATACCGGCTATTTCGGCTACTTCTTCCGGCAGAGGTTTTCTTCCCATCTCTTTATGCAGCATCGAGCTAATTCTGTATACCTTGCTCGCCTGCTCTAGTACGTATACTGGAACCCTGATGGTCCTGGTTTGGTCTAGCAGTGCTCTTGATATTGCCTGGTGTATCCACCATGAGGCATAGGTTGAAAATTTATAACCTTTTGTATGGTCAAATCTTTCCACGGCCCTCATTAATCCAACATTCCCTTCCTGGATTAAATCTGTTAGCGGTAATCCTCTTCCCATATATCTTTTTGAAATACTAACAACAAGCCTTAGGTTGGCTTTAACAAATCTTTCTTTCATCTCCTTTGCGCGCTCTGAAAATACTGTAATAAACGCACTAAAGCATTCCATTCTTTTTGTTAACTCTTTTTCGCTTATTCGGTTCTTGCCGGTCTTGGTCTCTCTTTTAATAAGGCTTTCTCTTTTCTTTCTCAGCTTGTCTAGATTAATGGTAAGTTCAATTGCTTTTGCTTCACATTTTTTAATTTGCGCTGAGACCTCAACTTCTTCTTTCGCAGTTAAAAGTGATTCCACTGCCATATCTTTGAAATAGACATAGAGAAGTCTAAATTGTTCATCCGGTGTCCACTTATCTTCTTTCTTCACTTCCTTGACAGGGCTATCTTCAATTTCAACTCTGAACTCAGGTTCATCATCATCCATACCGCTGTCTGATATAGTGATAGAAGGATAGGTATTATCTTCTTCCTGATTAAATTCTTCAAGTCCCAGTACTTCTGTTGGAACTTGCTCTTCAACTTCTCTAAACTTTGATGTTTTCATCATGGCACCTTTTAACCGAATAAATAATGTTGTTTATTATTTAACCCTGCCCCGGTAAACAACCCGGATATGAGCTACTCAACTGTAAAACTATACGACTTTTGGATATTTATGTCAAGCACTTTCTTCGCATTTGCAAAAAAAGTTTTAGAAGATAATTTGTGCAGTAATTACGGCGAGTTATGGCCGACCTCTACGCAACAGCTAACAAATATTTGCTTTCTTTCCGCTTAAAGTCACTATTGTTGTTCATCGTCCTCTTCCAATGATTCATTATATACCCTGCCCCGGTTTAAACTTTCAACGAAGACTTCTCCGCCTTCTTTGTTTTGATACATTGTTGAAAAATTCCATGCCTCCTGGGGCGTTTTAAAATTACCGATCTTAATTAGGTTCCAAACCTCTCCTCTGGAATTGGATGTCGTAACAATATAAGCACCGTAGCCTTTTAGTTTAAGCTCGCTAACTAGTTCATTGGCGTCATCGAGATTCCCAAATGCCGCAACCTGCAGCCTGTATGAATCTTCAGGAGCTAGATCAGTTACTTCCAAATCTTCTTCTATAAGACCTGATTCATTGCTTGTGGTTTCAGTAGGCGTATCTGAACCCTTAAGGATAGAGGCACCATCGACTAGTTTTGTATTTGCATCAGCAGGGGATATTTCTAAATTTGCATCTTCAATTTTATCTTGATCACTCTCCGATACTTTTTGAGGTGATGTATTTTGAATGCCGACTTTAGACTTTTCCTCTTTAGGAACTTTCGTAACAACTTTTTTTGATTCTCCAGAAATGTTTTGAGTTGCGGGAACACTACCTTTGGAATTTCCGTGGAATGACTCCTCGACCAAGTCAGTATTATCTACCCTCATCCCAACATATACACCTAGCACAAATACAAGGACTAAAAGAAGAAAGTGACCGATTCCGCTAGCGAAAGCGCCTTTTTTCTTGTTTGATCCGGTGATAAGAAGTTGTGGTTTTAGTTTTGCCATACAAAACCCCCATTCTTAATAACCCCTATCTTTTACTAACTCAAAGTGCCCGTACTAACTCAAAGTACCCGGCTTCACTAAAGTACCCGGCTTCACTATTGGTGCCGAAGTGGGGATTTGAACCCCCACGAGCGCAATGCCCACTGGATTCTGAGTCCAGCACGTCTACCAAATTCCGCCACTTCGGCATATCTTGCCTAGTAACACCCGGACGCCACCTAATATTATCACACATCAGATAAAGGTGCTATAACAATTTGAGGCGTTAACTTATCTTAATTTCGATCAAAGTTTAGAATATTAGGGCGCTAAGTATTAATGTATTAGTGATATTTAGACCACAAGCGCAATTATCAGCAGGGTTATTAGTAATCACTTATCCGAGAATAAAACTAGTACTCCGGTATAAGTAAAAAGATGGTTACTGTCTTGAATTGGAGCAAATTCTGAGTTGCCGAAAAAGCCTATAAATGGGACATCTCCGAGAGCACTGCTTATATATGCCGCGTCTATGCCCTCATGACCGTATAGTGAAGATCCCCTTGCGCAACAGTTGAAATAAAATCCAAATCTAAAAGAATTGTCGGGATTTTGATTAGAAGTACTTCTATCCAACATTTGTTTTAGATCTTGCCGTGCCATTTCCGGGTTTCTCAAAGTAAAACCGATTAATTGTCCATCCTCTACATTCTGAGGAACTGCAATATAACCAGACTTTTGGTCCACACCTATAAGATTTCTTACTAGATAATCACTCCCGGTAATATGAGTCTGATCAGGATCAGGTGGGAAGGCTACAAAAAGTAGGCGCAAAATATCCATAGGATCTTGAAGAATGCTTTTTGGAATACACCTTTTTAGAACTTCATAAGCTGGCTCGCCATCAAGCTCTAAAATGATATTTTTATTAGATTTTGTTATAACGCAAGGAGGTCCTACTAATTGGCACCCTTGTGTAATATCGACTTTGTAGGAGAAATCTCCATACAACAATAACCCTGCAACAGCGCTTGAGGCAACGCTATCGCCATAGAATTCAAAAGTATCATTAATCCTGGGATCCTCTGAAGCTGTGGCTCCGACTATAGGAATCGGGCCCAATTTTGATTCTATACCTTTAAATAACAATTCCGGATGAATATGAAAAGGGTCGGGCAATAAAGTGAGAATTGAACCTGGACTCTTAGAAGACTTTAATAGCTCCCCCACCTCTTCCCCAGCTTTCATCCCGCCAGCGCCCAACTGATAAATCACAAAGGGTTTGGATTTGATACTTTTTGAGGAAACGGCCAAGACTACAACGCTAGGTTGAGCCTCTGTCTCGCCATAATTTGAGATAACACCGATGGCGCTGCATCCGCTAACATTTTTAGTATGAGTAATTTCGCAAACGACTTTTAATATCTCCTCATAATTTGCCCTGTGCGGAAAAGTACAAAAAACTAGCACCCAGTCGGCTTTACTAATACCGGCATTGTCCATTGCCTGCTTTGCGGCTGCATTAGCAGCTTCAAAACTATTTTCTAGATCAGAACATCCTGTGCCTGCTTGAGTCATTATTATCCTTTAAAGTATTAACAATCTTAAACATCTGGATTTGGGGCAAATTGTAGCTCTTAATTATTTGAATGCAATAAAACATATACGTCATTATTTAGAAGAATAAAAATACGCGGTAACCGCAAATTATCAATCACCCCAAGATATTATTTTTTCAGGTGTTATTTTAATAACAGGAGCTCCGAGAGACTCTAACCCCATCTCATCATATTGAGCGTACTTTTTAGTGAGAATCTTTAGCGAATTCTTGTACTCTTCTCCTTCGTATATCATTTCTGCTGTGCCCTGAATTATTAAATAATAAAGCATGCTCCAGTTCTCTACATAGTTATCAATCACAAGAGAAATATTGGGATTGCTGATAATATTCCTTACTCTCTTCAATTTGCCCTCAGATACACTTTTGGGTTTTTTATCAATTGGGGAATAAATAAAGTTGCCCTCAGATGCAAAACAAACAGGAAGTACTAGTGGTTTCCCTGATTCATCCACAGTTGCCATTCTTGCAATTCTATGTGAATTAATTATGTCTCTTTGTTTTTTTGTGAGATTTATTGTCAAGCTAATTTTTCAATGACTCCTTAATATTTCTTGAATTATCATTTATGTCTTTTATAATACCTTGTTTTTATTTGGGGTGATCAAGAATTTTAAGTGACATAAATTTAAATGAATAATTTTAAAATCTTTTGTGGGACTTCAAACGTGCCTCTCGCTGAGGCAGTATGTAAATATTTGGGTGTCCCATTGGGAAAAGCTGAAATAAGAAGATTTAGTGACGGCGAGCTTTCAACGGAGATTGATGAAAGTGTGCGTAGGTGTCATGTATTTGTGCTACAGTCTACATGTCCGCCGACTAACGAGCATCTAATGGAGCTCCTAATTCTTACCGATGCGCTTAAAAGGGCTTCTGCTACATCAGTTACAGCAGTCATACCTTATTATGGTTATGCAAGGCAAGATAGAAAGGTTAAACCAAGAGCACCTATAACTGCAAAGCTAGTTGCAGACCTCATTACTACTTCTGGAATAAGCCGCGTAGTAACAGTAGATCTTCACGCTGGTCAGATTCAGGGGTTTTTTAATATACCTGTTGATCACATATATGCCTCACCCGTATTATTAGACTATATAAAGGAAACTAATAATAATGATCTTGTTATCGTTTCCCCAGATGCCGGAGGAATGGAAAGGGCAAGAGTCTTCGCAAAAAAGTTAGATGCCGGACTCGCCATGACAGATAAGAGACGCCCTAATCCCAACCAGGCAGAGATAATGAATGTGATCGGAGATGTAGAGGGCAAATCCGTAATCCTATTTGATGACTTAGTCGACACAGCAGGTACCGCCATACAAGCAGCACAAGTACTAATGAAAAATGGGGCAAAGAGGGCATCTCTTTGCTGTACTCATGCAGTACTGTCCGGTAAGGCAATTGAAAGAATAAAAGATTCGGTACTTGAGGAAGTTATAATTACAGATACTATACCACCGTCTCAAGATGTGATAGATTGTGATAAATTCAAAGTACTTACTATTGCTGACCTATTAGGTGAGTCAATAAAAAGAATAACAACAGGAGAATCCATAAGCAGTCTTTTTAACCAATAGGTTTGTATATATGGAAGGAGCTAAAAAATGGCACAGAGCACATTAAATGTATTAAAAAGAAAAAGAATGGGGAAGAGCGGGGCTAGAGAAATTAGAAAAGAAGGTAATATTCCTGCTGTATTATATGGCAAGGGAACAGAAACTCTTTCACTTGTTATTAACCCCGCCGAGTTAAAAGAGGCGCTATCAACTGACGCCGGTGAAAACACATTGCTTGAGATACGTGTAAAAGACGAAGAAGCTGAAATCCAAAAGTTATCACTTCTAAGAGAAGTTCAATATGACTATCTAACAGATAAACCTATTCATTTAGACTTCCAGGCTTTAGATATGAATGAGAAGATTACAGTTGCTGTCCCTGTTCAGATAGAAGGTAACGCCAAGGGAGTTAAAGAAGGCGGAATCTTAGAGGAAATATTAAGAGAGATTAGTGTTGAGTGCTTACCTACAAATATCCCCAACTCATTTTCCGTTGATGTAACAGAACTTGAAATAGGACATTCAATACATGTTAACACTCTAGAGATAGAGGAAGGAGTAAATATACTCCATGAAGATGAAGACACAATTGTAACCGTCCTAGCACCTAAAGTGGAGGCTGAACCTATTGAAGAAGAAATTGAAGGGGAAGAAGGAACTGAGGAAGCTGCGACTGAAGAAGCTCAAGAAGAAGGAAGCGAAGAGGGTAGTTAACCCTAATGAAATTAGTTGTAGGACTAGGAAATCCTGGGAAAGAATACACGCTGACTAAGCACAACGTCGGCTTTTTAGTAGTAGATGAATTAGGAAAAAGGGTTGGAATAGATATACAAAAAAGCAAATTTCAAAGTTTGTACGGTGAAGGATTCTTAGAAAGCAATAAGATACTTCTCTTAAAACCGCAAACTTATATGAACCGCAGTGGGGGTGCGGTTTCAAGTGCTTCGGACTTTTACAAAATTCCCCCTGAAAATATTATCGTAATACATGACGAAATGGATATATCGCTTGGCAGGATAATGATAAAGCCCGGCGGTGGAAGTGCCGGAAACAATGGGATTAAATCAATAATATCATCTTTAGGCAGTAAAGATTTCATTAGGGTCAGAATTGGCATCGGAAAGCCTAATGCTAAATCAGATGGAGCAAACCATGTACTTTCCAACTTCAATAAGAGTGAAAACGCTATGGTAGAAGAGTCAATCCAAACTGCGGCTGATGCAGTATTAGAGATTATGAACAACGGGCTTGAGAAAGCCATGAACAAGTACAATGTTAAATCTGAAAACAAAGAAAATACAGAACAAATAAGTTCTCATTAATTAAAGGAGGTTTAATCCAATGGGAGAAGTAATAGCAGCCCTGTTTGGGCTCATTTTAGGAGTAATTGTCTTAGGATATGCTTATTTAGTATATCGTGAGGTAAAGTCTCTTCCAGCAGGCAATGACACAATGAAGGAGATCGCAGCTTCAATAGAAGAGGGAGCGATGGTCTTCTTAAATAGAGAATACAGGATAATCGGGATTTTTGTTGCCATAGTGTTTATCCTACTTGGCATTTTTATTGGCTGGAAAGCAGCTATCGCATACCTAGGCGGCGCTGTCTGTTCGATACTTGCAGGATTCTTCGGAATGAAATCCGCAACTAAAGCAAATGTCAGAACCGCCCAAGCCGCAGCCACAGAAGGACAAGGCAGAGCACTTGCGGTAGCGTTTAAAGGCGGAAACGTAATGGGATTATCGGTAGCCGGTTTAGGTCTACTAGGGCTTTCAGTAGCCTTTGTTTTTGGAATCGGCCTTCCGGTCAATCCAACTGACCCATCAGCACTTGCATTGTTCGCTCAGAATTTTGCAGAAGTAATCGGCGGATTCGCTATGGGTGCAAGTACGGTCGCGCTCTTTGCAAGAATCGGCGGCGGTATCTTCACTAAGGGAGCAGATGTTGGAGCAGACTTAGTTGGTAAAGTCGAAGCTGGCATCCCTGAAGATGATGCCAGAAACCCTGCTACAATCGCAGACAATGTTGGAGACAATGTTGGAGACGTTGCAGGAATGGGTGCTGACCTTTTTGAATCATATGTCGGTGCTGTTATCGCAACAATGGTTATTGCTGCAGGTATGGGCGTGAATGAAATAGCCTTAATGTCTATTCCAATAATTCTAATAGCAGTAGGAAGCTTCTCTTCCATAATCGGATCTAAAAGTGTTGAGTGGATGAAAGACTTAGAACCTCATCTAGTACTAAGAAGAGCCACATTCTATGCCGGTGGGATTTACCTGGCAGTTTCTCTTATAGTGCTCTTAGTAGTAGGTCTTGTAGACGGTATAGGCGGATATATAATCTGGATATGGCTATCAGCTGTTTTAGGGCTATTAGCTGGTATATCTATCGGATTATTAACGGAATACTACACTTCCGGCTCTCCAGTTAGAAAGATTGCGAAAGCATCTCAAACCGGAGTTGCTACCAACATCATCGAAGGACTTTCAGTAGGTATGGTGAGCACCACAGCTCCTGTGATAGTAATAGCTATTGCGATCGGAGTTTCCTATTCATTCGCAGGTCTTTACGGAATAGGAATTGCGGCTGTGAGCATGCTTGCAACTATCGGAATAACAATGTCAGTTGATGCTTACGGACCTGTCGCCGACAATGCCGGCGGTATTGCAGAGATGGCTCATCTTGGAGAAGACGTAAGAAAAATCACTGACAAACTTGACTCACTTGGAAACACAACAGCGGCTATCGGAAAAGGATTCGCAATCGGTTCTGCCGCACTTGCAGCTCTTGCTTTATTTGCTGCATATACCAAGGCAGTTGGTCTGACTTCAATCGATCTAACTCATAGTAATGTTATTACCGGCTTGCTCTTAGGCGGAACACTGCCGTATTTACTTGGCGCGCTCACGATGGGAGCTGTTGGAAGAACTGCACAAAAGATGGTGGAAGAGGTAAGAAGGCAGTTTAGGGACATCCCGGGACTTCTTGAGGGAGAGGCAAAAGCTGATTATGCAACATGTGTTGCTATTAGCACTGACGCATCACTTAGAGAAATGGTAGTTCCCGGAATCATCGCTGTCTTAGCCCCTATTGTAATGGGGCTTATCCTTGGACCTGAAGGCCTGGGAGGCTTTCTAGCTGGAGCAATTGTATCAGGTGTGATGTTAGCGCTTATGATGGCAAACTCCGGTGGCGCATGGGACAACGCCAAAAAGTATATTGAAGAAGGCAATCTCGGTGGAAAAGGATCAGATGCTCATCATGCAGCAGTTGTGGGAGACACGATTGGTGATCCGTTTAAAGATACTTCAGGACCTGCAATGAACATTTTGATTAAGCTAATGTCAATTGTATCTCTTGTAATTGCACCGCTATTAATTTGACGAAAAAAAAACAAATGGGGTGCAGTATTAAAGCTGCATCCCCTAAATAATCTTAACAATTTGGTATTTTCGGGTAAAATATACAGATATTAAAATAATCTGTCGCTCTGATAACACTACAAACTACCATCAGAGCCCAAATGACCGAGACAGGAGGTAGTAAACATGGCTATTACGCCAAACTATTACGAAACACTTTACACAACAAGGCCTGATCTAAAAGAAGAAGATCTGGCCAAAATCCAACAGAAACTCTTAGATTCAATTTCCAACAACGAAGGTGAGATAGTAAAAGCCGAGAAATGGGCTGAAAGGGAATTGGCATATGAGATTCAGTACCATAAAAGAGGTATTTATTACATTCTCGTATTTAAAGCCTTGCCTGATACTAGTAAAGAGGTAGAAAAGCATCTTCAGTTCTATAGAACGGATGTGCTTAGATTTATAACACTTAAAATCACTGAGGAAGCAGCTAACAAGCACAAGAAGTCTATAGAGGATAAGGTTGCTAAGGATAAGGCTGCTAAGGCTGAGGCTGAGGCTGCACCTGCTCCAGAAGTAGAAGCCGAGATTGCACCTGCTCCAGAAGTAGAAGCC
>JBBDIN010000128.1:0-14586 GCA_040880385.1 Thermodesulfobacteriota bacterium
TTAACTGCAAGCACTGCTTCTGAGTACTTAGTAGCCATTCCCAAAAGCCCCGTTACCCACATCCAAAATAGTGCGCCTGGTCCGCCGACTGCAATGGCAGTTGCAACCCCAGCAATGTTCCCTACTCCTACGGTCGCAGACAGAGCAGTCATAAGAGCTTGGAAATGAGATATATCACCCTGAGCATCCCCATCTTCTTTTCTTTTAATTAGAGCTAAATAAAGAGCGGGCAATAGAGCTGTGAACTGTATACCTCTCAAAAGAATAGTGAGATAAATACCAGTCCCTAGTAAGAGGACAATAAGAGGAAGTCCCCAGACAAACCCGCTTAATGAAGCAAGAATTTCTAAAATTTGTTGTTGCATATGACTTCCATTTCCCACAAAAAGTTAGCTAGTAACTTATCATACTAAATTATCTAAAGTAATAGCAAGATCGACATTCAGATAAAGCAATGAAAGAGTTCTTGAGTTTAATGAGTATTTTATTGCAAAAAAAACACCCCTTATGTACAATTAATAATCATACCAATACAGAAATGAAATAGACGGAGGCCAGACCTTATAATGACAACTCAAAATCCGTTCGTAGTTCTCAAAGAAGAAATGGATAAACTAGTAGTAGGGCATGAAGAAGTAAAATTAGCTCTTCTACTAGGCATCATAGCAAGAGAACATATATATATAGAGGGACCTCCTGGAACTGCAAAAACCATGTTATCTGAAATTGTATCTGCAGCTGCCAGTCTCAGATTCTTTTTCTATCAGCTTCACAGAGACACCAGGCTATCAGAATTAATTGGCGACTTGGTAATTTCAAAAGAGACAACAGACGACGGCGAATTAATTAAGCAAAAAGTTGTAAAGGGCGGAATATTAACTTCAGAGATTTGTCTTCTCGATGATATTTCAAGAGCCCCTGGTGAATCACTTAACGTACTACTTAGAATACTAAATGAAAGAAAATTCTTTAACGAAAATATTCCTCTACTAACAGCAATTGGAACTAGTAACCCAACTGCTGATGAGTATTACAACGAGCCTCTCGATCCGGCCAACTTGGACAGGTTTGTTTTACAGATTAATTCACAAGGGCTTTCTTACGGAAGGAAGTGGAAGGAAGCAAAAGAGGTTATTAAACTTTACAGCGAAAGGCCAAGTACCTATGAGGTGCCTGCTAGGGTAAACAGAGAGGTCTTTGATGAGTATTACGAGAAACTTGAAAGTGTTGAAATACCTATAGTTGTTCAAGAAGCATTGGCTAATTTTGTTGCGACACTAATAGAAGACTACGGATGTAATGAAACAAACTCTCTAATATCAGACAGAACTTTCTTTGTTAAATCACTCAAGATAATGAGGGCCCATGCCCTATTACACGACAGAGAGGCGTGCACGGTAGAGGACTTAAACGCACTCAAATTTATGACTGCATTCAGAATCCCTGAAGAAGTATTTCAGCAACTCGATCAAATTCTTGACGACCTGACTAATAAAAAAAAAAAAGATACCGACAGGCCGGGTGAGTTAGAGCAAGAGCAAGAAGCCTCTCAACCAGATGGTAATCAGCCGGGAGAAGATGAGGATAAACACCAGGAAATTCCCGACGAAGATGCAACAAAAGAATCCCAGGATGATGAGCTCTCCGAAGCCCGAAAAACCTTTTTTCAAGCCCTTAAAGAACTCAAAGAGAATATAGAGAGAGAAAGTAACATGATCCCCCCTGACAATCAGGATATCCCCTCTGATCCAGAAGGTCAGATAAGTGATGACATGGGGAACCGAGAAGATAGAGACCCCCCTGAATCAAACAAAGTATTTGCCAGCAAGTCCCAGGATCCGGGTGATGAAGAGGATTATTGGCTAGGCGGTGATAAGAATACTGATTCCGCAGATAACGTAAGAATTATAATGAAGGTTCTGGAAGGCAATTTTCAGAGAAGCATGGCTCTCAGGGCTCCTCACCCGGGAGGAATGCCCAGAACATGGAAAAGAATGAATCATTTCGATGAGATTGAGGATATCGATCCGTTCGAGGCAATGATCTGGACTGAAAACACTAGCCCCACATTACCCCGCGTTCATAAAAGAGAGAAAGAAATGATGGGCGGTGAGATAGCTATACTCCGGGATGTAAGCACTTCAATGATGGGTGTCTATAGTGATTGGTCTTCATCCGTTGTAAGAGGAGTTGTAGAGCTAGCCAGATCAAAGAGAATGAGAGTTGGATATGTTGAATTTAATCATAGGTCCTACAAGTATAAAAGAAACTCCCAATTCTTTACCCGAGACTATAACTGGATGCTTGATCTAGCTTCGAAAACCGAATGTTCGGGAAACACGAACTATGAAGACGCCCTTAAAGACGCAATCTCTGAATTCAAAGGCAGAGGACTCAGAAATAAGCATATTTTGTTTATTACTGACGGTATACCCACATCCGGAGACTGCGATGTTATAAATGAAAGAATACGTGCTAAGAAACTAGGAGTATGTATACATTCAATATTTATCGGATCTAAAAATTATCCTAGGATTTTGGAAAGAATTTCACGGGAAACAAGCGGAACTCAGTTTATAGCGACTAAAAGAAAGAATGGACTAATCAGAATAGAACGAGAAGACAAAAAGATTATTAAGCAGGTTGCAAATCAAACCAGAGTCGATCCGTTCGGCGAAGTATTTGCTTAAATCTTTTTATGATGATTATCTTTGATATTTATTGACTGCATTTTGATGCTCTCTAAGACTATTGGAGAAATGATGAGTCCCATCTCCTTTGGAAACAAAATAGAGGTATTTAACGTCTGCAGGATTGAGTACGGCCATAATCGAATCTTCTCCCGGGTTGGCAATCGGGGAGGGAGGAAGCCCCTTTATAACGTAGGTGTTATATTCAGTATATTGTCTTAAGTCTCTTTTTCTGAGATTACCGTTATAATTATTCCCCATTCCATATATAACAGTAGGATCACTGTCTAGCTTCATACCAATTCTAAGCCTATTCTGATACACTGCCGAGATAACAGGTCTCTCAAATCCAGCTCCTGTTTCTTTTTCAACAATAGATGCTAAAGTCAGAATTTCAATATCGGTGAGATTGGTTTTGTTCCTCAAACTTGAAAGCGGCTCATAAACAGCCTTAAATCGTTGAACCATTAAAGTGATCAACTCTTTGGAGGTTAGAGATCTTGAGTAAGAGTAGGTTTCAGGAAAGAGGTATCCTTCCAAGCTATTCACACCTGGGCCAAGTAGTTCTTTTATGAGCTCTTTATTTTGTGTCTCATTAATAAATTCACTTTCGGGAACAATTCCTTTTTGGTCGAGCAGTCTCGCAATTTCTTTAACCGTTAAGCCCTCAGGTATTGTCACCTTATCTAGCTGAACATCTCCTTGAACAATTTTGTTGGCGACATCTGACATGGTTGCGCCTTTTTCAAATTTGTATTCACCGGCTTTTAAATCATCCTGCCATCCTTCTTTAATCACAAACAGAATAAAAAGTTTATCGTTTACAATAACTCCCGATTCCAGAAGCTTTGAAGAGATACCGCTCAGCCCTGAACCCACAGGTATAGCAACAACAACGTCCTCTTTAACAGAGGGGCTGTTATAGATATAATGCAAAATAGCAAGGTAAGAAGCTCCTAGTAAGATTAGCAAAACAATAAAGAAGGTTGATATGTATAATAATTTTTTGGACTTCATGTTTAGATTCTAAAAAGAATAATTATTCTGCAATAACTGCCAGGTCGTCTCTGTGAATGACCTCGTCGCTGTACTTATAACCCAGAGCGCTTTCGATATCAGAAGTTTTTAAACCCATTATTTTCCTTATATCATTAGAGCTATAAGAGGAAAGCCCTCTTGCTATCTGTGCGCCGTTTTCATCAATACAGGTTACCGACTCACCCACCCCAAAGCTTCCCTTAACGTCTTTGATTCCCGAAGGGAGAAGACTTTTACCAGAAGAAGTTATGGCTTTCGTAGCGCCTGCGTCTATTACAATCTCGCCCGCTGATTTAAGAGTAAAAGCGATCCAGTGTTTTCTACCGCTTAAACTCTGCTCTGAGGGAAGAAACAGGGTGCCAACTTCCTTACCATCAAATATGTCCTCTAGAGTCGATCCGTTATTTCCATTTGCAATTATTGTAGGAACACCATACGCGGCGGCCTTTTTCGCAGCCTCGATCTTGGTTTTCATTCCGCCTATTGTCGTCTTACCGAAAGTATCTCCTGCGGTATTTTCAACATCCTCCCCTATCCGTTCTATCAAAGATACTAACTCTGCATCTTTATGAATTCGAGGATCCTTGTTATAGAGCCCGTCTATATCAGTAAGCATGATCAACAAATCAGCTTCGATCAAAGAGGTAATCTGAGCCGATAAATTATCGTTGTCTCCTAGCATAATCTCCTCAACAGCCACCGTATCATTCTCATTAATAATAGGAATTATCCCCATCGAGAGAACTGTAGTAAGAGTTTTGCGGGCATTTAAAAATCTTTTTCTATCTAAAAGGCCATCTAAGGTTAGAAGGATTTGAGCAACATTTTGATTAAACTCGGAAAATGCTCTCTCATAATTCCAGATAAGAGTACTCTGACCTGCTGCAGCAATAGCCTGCTTCATTGATATTTCAGTAGGCCTTTCAGTTAGGCCCAATTTCTTCATGCCTGAAGCAATTGCTCCTGAAGAAACTACGATCACTTCAATATTCTTACTTCTTATCTTAGAAATTTCTTGAGCTAGCTTTTCGAAAACAGATTCAGACAGACTGCCGTTCTTATCGGTAAGTATACTACTGCCGATCTTTATTATTACTCGATTAACTTTAGATATAATTGTTTTTCTTAGGTCTTGGCTCATTTCTTTCACTTTGGCTATATTCTACCTTAAACAGCTATAAATTAAGTAATTCTTGACAACATTCTATTGGCTTGATACATTTACGGGGCTTGCTAAGCGGGAATAGCTCAGCTGGCTAGAGCGTCTCCTTGCCAAGGAGAAGGTCGCGGGTTCGAATCCCGTTTCCCGCTCCATCCTTATTTAACTTTTTGCCCAATTAAACATCCATAGCATTAATCATCCATAGCAATATATCCGGGTTGAGATTGAATACACTCAATCCAGGACATTACGGAAGAATAGGCTTCAATATCTATCCCACCCTCCGGAGCTAAATGAACATACGGATAACATCCTATATCAGCTATTGAGTACTCTCCTGCAAGAAACTCGTTATCTTTTAAGTGATCATCCAGGATTTTAAGTGTCATCATGCCGTGGGCTCTATATTTTGCAAGATCCTGCTGATCCTGCATCTCCTTTGAGACAAATCGAGTTAGATATCTTGCCATTGCCAAATTAGGATCAATTGTAGTTTTTCCAAACAAGAGCCACTGCGCAACCAGACCGTGAGATTTAGGATCTTGTGGATATAGAGGATTTGGAGAGTACTTCTTACCTATATAGAAAAGAATGGCGTTTGACTCCCACATTATAAAATCCTCATCAACCAATACCGGGATCTTCTTATTAGGATTTAGAGCGGCAAATTTCGGATCATTCTGCTCCCCTTTAAATACATCGACGTTAATTCTCTCATATTCAACACCAAGCTGATTTAAAAGCAGTCTTGATTTATAACTGTTCCCCGAAAGTTGGTGGTCATAGAGTTTTATCATTTTAGTCTTCCAAATATTTCTGAAATTTTTCTGTAAATCTTTCCTTGCCCATAATTTTATAAGTCATTTCTCTAGTAGTTATAGTGTAATCAACAGTGCTTTTAGTACATACTTTGTTATCATCATTTAACAGATTCACTTCTACTCTAACCTTCCGTCCGTCAGCCTCCGCCACTTTTCCTCTAATAGTTAATTCTGATTTGCCATCAACCGGTCTTAGAAATTCCATATCAAGTTTAGAAGTAAGAGCAATTTTTTGAAACTGATCAAACATTGTCCAAAAGGCTACTTCATCAATAAGAGCGCATTGTATACCGCCGTGCAATATCCCGGGAAAGCCTTCGAGATGCACTTCGGGGGTGTATTTAGTAAACACATCGCCTTTTTCTTCATCTGCAAAAAATTTAAGACGAAGCCCTAGCTGATTTCTTGGGTCACAGGCAAAACATCCGTAACCTGGGAAATCTAGAAATATGTTTTCAATCTCTCGAATCATTGAATGGAAGTTCTCATTATAGGAACTAAGTAGATTTAATCTATGGGTCCCTGCTCTCTTTCTACTACTTTAGCAACGGCCGCAACTTTTTCATCTTCAGCAAAGCCGATGAGTCTGACACCTTGTGTGCCCCTACCAAAAATGCTTATTTCAGATGCGTTCATACGTATCACTTTACCGCCCTGGGTTGTAATCATCATTATTTGAGTATCATTTGTCACCTGGAAGGTTCCAACAACTCTACCGTTCTTCCCAGTGGTCTTAATCGTAATAACACCTTTACCACCGCGGCCCGTAATCCTATATGCAGATACAAGCGTTCTCTTTCCGTAACCTTTCTCTGTTACAGTAAGGATTTGTGCTTCGGAGTTTTCAATTACCTCAAGACCTACAACGTTGTCACCTTTATCGAGCCTTATGCCCCTGACGCCGGTTGCGGTTCTACCCATATCTCTCACATCTTCTTCTTTAAATCTTATCGCCTGTCCGAAGTGTGAGGAGATTAATATCTCATCGTGACCGCTAGTAAGCTTGGCTACAATTAGTTCATCATCGTCCCTAATGTTAAGAGCAATAATGCCTCCTACACGGGGCTTTGAGTAGGCACTAAGCTTTGTCTTTTTAACTACACCATTTTTAGTTGCCATTATAAGAGATTGCTCGTCGTTAAACTCAACAACAGGTAATACAGCAGCAATATTCTCCCCTTCCGCAAGGTTCAGCAAGTTAACTAATGCCTTTCCTCTTGCCGTTGGGCCTGCTTCAGGAATTTCATGAACTTTGAGCCAGTAACATTTCCCGTGATTTGAGAAGAATAAGACGTAATTGTGCTGTGAGGCAATAAAAAGGGTCTCAATAAAGTCCAGTTCCTTTGTACCCATTCCGGTTCTGCCCTTACCACCCCTTCTCTGACTGCGGTAAATGCTTAAGGAAGTAGTTTTTATATATCCGTCATGGCTAATCGTCACCACCATATCTTCATCAGCAATTAGGTCTTCAATTGATATCTCCTCTAAGCTGTCTAGAATCTCTGTTTTCCTAGCATCACCATAACGGTTTTTTATGTCAGCAAGTTCATCAGTGACTATTCCAAGGATAAGATTGTCTTGATCTAAAACTTCTTTTAATCCTTTTACCGTCTGTATAAGTTCTTTTCTCTCATCGATTATCTTATCGCGCTCAAGAGCTGTTAGTCTCTGTAGACGCATGTCCAAGATAGCCTGAGCCTGTATAGCGCTTAGACCAAGCTTCTGCATAAGACCGTCTTTTGCAACTTGAGGGCTATCTGATTTACGAATCAATGCAATAACTTCATCAATATGATCTAGGGCAATCTTAAGACCTTCTAAGATATGAAGCCTTGCCTCTGCTTTAGCTAATTCGAACTGTGTTCGTCTGGTTACTACTTCTTTTCTATGTTCTAAAAAGTGATTTATTATTTCTTTTAAAGACAGTACGCGTGGCTGATTTCTTACAAGCGCAAGCATAATAATCCCGAACGAAGTATCCATCGGGGTGTGCTTGTAGAGCTGGTTTAATACAACCTCCGCAATCTCACCGCGCTTAACATCGACAACTACTCTGATACCGTCCCTGTCGGACTCATCACGTATATCTGAAATACCCTTTATCTTGTCATCTTTTACAAGCTCCGCTATTCGCTCAATTAATCTGGACTTATTAACCTGGTAAGGGATTTCATTTATGATAATTACTTCTCTGTCGCCCTTCTTCTGCTTTTCAATTCTTGCCCTTGCTCTGAGCTTTATTATTCCGCGCCCGGTTGCATATGCTTCTCTAATCGGGTTCTTGCCGGTTATAAAACCGGCGGTTGGAAAGTCAGGTCCCGGCAGGTGTACCATTAATTCATCAAGTGTAATTTCAGGATTAGCAGCCTGCGCTACTACAGCGTTAATTAATTCAGTCAGGTTATGGGGCGGGATATTAGTTGACATACCCACTGCAATACCCGAAGAGCCGTTTAAAAGGAGATTAGGGATTTTTGAAGGAAGAACCAGTGGCTCATGCTCACCGCCGTCATAGTTAGGTACAAAATCTACAGTCTCTTTTTCGAGATCATCAAGCATCTCGGTTGCGATTCTATCGAGCCTGACCTCAGTGTATCTCATAGCTGCAGGAGGATCGCCGTCTATCGAGCCAAAGTTGCCCTGACCGTCTACAAGTGTGTAACGCATGGAGAAATCCTGCGCCATTCTGACAAGTGTGTCATAAATTGCCGCATCACCATGGGGATGGTATTTACCCATCACATCACCCACGATCCTGGCTGACTTTTTATAAGGCCTGTTCCACTGGTTGCCAACCTCATCCATACCAAATAAAATTCGTCTATGTACAGGCTTAAGCCCGTCTCTCACATCCGGCAGAGCACGACCAATGATCACACTCATGGAGTAAGAGAGATAAGACTCCTTCATTTCATCTTCGATGTTAATAGGTATAATCTGAGACGGTGTTGTCATACGGGTGGAACCCTCCTAAATATCTATAAATATTGATCAATAATGTTATATGAAGGGGAGCTAAAGTCAATTAATTTTACAGCTCAAATATGCTGGAAATGTTATAGAATATAGATTATTTTACTTATTCATATGGAGATAGTCATAATTTGAGAACTCCAGCCAAATTATATGAAAAAACTATTCAAAAGATTTTCAGTCTTTTTACTCAAACTTCTACTTTTACTCTTCATAATAACTGTAGCATGGGTGACACTTTATAAATTTGTAAACCCCCCTATTACACCGCTTATGCTTATAAGGTATTTTGAGCAACCTAGTGGACAGAGATCAATCAAAACAAAGTGGAAAAGTTACGATGAAATTTCAAATAACATGAAAATGGCCGTAATCGCAGCAGAGGATCAGGCTTTCCCTTTTAATAACGGATTTGATTTTCATTCTATAGAAGAGGCCATTGATGACAAACTTGAAGGTGGCCGCCTAAGAGGGGCTAGTACGATCAGCCAACAAAGTGCTAAAAATGTTTTCCTTTGGCCTGAGAGATCATGGGTTCGAAAAGGTTTTGAAGCATATTTCACAGTGTTAATAGAGAAAATATGGGGCAAAAAGAGGATTCTCGAAATCTACTTAAATGTTATAGAGACAGGAAACGGTATATACGGAGTAGATGAGGCGGCTCAAGTTTATTTCGGAAGATCAGCCAAAAACCTAGATATTGTAGATGCCTCACTTATTGCAGCGATACTCCCTGACCCAAGATTTATGTCACCCGCTAAACCCTCAGAGCATGTTCTAAATAGGGAAAGATGGATAAGGGAGCAGATAAGTAATCTTGGGGGAACGAGTTATTTGAAAAATATAAAATAAACATCTTCGAGTGCTCATTGACATCATAAACCCTAGGGTGTAAAACAATTAGTAAACAACTATTAAACGGGGATTAACAAAATGGCTAAAGAAACAGTATTAATCACAGGAGCATCATCGGGGCTTGGAATGGAGCTCGCAAAGCTTTTCGCAGCTGATGGATCAGATCTGGTGCTTGTGGCACGTAGAGAGGAAAGGCTAATTGAATTGGCGGACGAACTTAAATCAGAACACGGAATAGAGGTCCACGTACTTCCCAAGGACCTCTCAAAAAAGTCAGCCCCCAAAGAAATATTCAACCACTTAAATAAAGAAAAAATAGAGATCGATGTTGTTGTAAACAATGCCGGGTTTGGGAATAAGGGCCATATAGCTGATTTAGACACTGATCTGCAACTTGACATGATACAGGTTAATCTGGTCGCATTGACTCACCTTACAAGACTCTTTATTACAGGAATCATTGAAAGAGGATATGGCGGGATTTTAAACGTTGGCTCACTCGCAGGTTTTCAGCCAGGGCCCAATTTAGCTGTTTACTACGCTACTAAAGCTTATGTACTATCTTTTACTGAGGCTCTCGCTGAGGAGATATCAAACCCGAACATTAAAATTTCTTGCCTTGCCCCTGGTCCTGTTAAAACTGAGTTTGGGGAGAAATCAGACCTTGAAGACTCACTACTTTTTAAAGTGAGCTTAATGGAAATGGCGCCTGTCGTTAAAGCTGGCTATGAAGGTTTTAGGAAAGGACAGACAATCATAATACCGGGACTAAAACAGCAAATCGTACCGTTTTTAAACCGCTTTACGCCTAGATTACTAGTGAGGAAAATAGCTAAAAAGTTGAATTCCTAAATTGCGATAAGCTCTGCATATTAAACTTGTTGCTCCTCTATGGTTACTATGATATGATTAACTTTTAGAATAAAAATAGTGGAAAAATATGACATTTAAAGAGACACTAAGAAAAAGCAGAGGCTTTCTAATCACATTAACACTCATTCTTTCACTCTCATTCATTTATGGTTGTCAGTGTGAAGGCGGTATAGGAACCTCTTCAGAAAAGATTGATACTAATGAAGTCAGAAAGAATAATCTTGCGAATAATTAGCTTATAATCAAAAGAGAATCATGGAGGAGGTTTCCAAATTTGAAATTACCAAAAAAGTTATCTAAAGTGCTTAGAATATCATTCCTTTTCACAAGCTTGGCTGTTGTATTAATTGCACCGGGAGTTGTTCACTGTTCGGGTTCAGTAGATGTGCCTGAAGGAAACTCTTCAATAATACAATTGAGCTAAGAAACTGAAGTTCATCCGATAAAGAGTTTTATGTTGTTAATAATATTATCAGAACTATCTACTAACTTTGTACACTTTGGAAGGGAGTTCAAAAAGAATTTACCGTAAAATTTGCTGATTAACCTTTTATCCAAAACTAATACAACGCCTTTATCCGTCTTGGTCCGTATTAGCCTGCCGAACCCCTGTTTGAATTTAAGAACCGCTACCGGAACACTATAATCCGTAAATGAGTTAAGTCCCTGGTTTTCCATATATTCAACACGGGCTTCGATTATCGGCTCTGTAGGTACTCTAAACGGCAGCCTTGTAATTATTACGAGTTTTAGGGCGTCACCGGGTACGTCGACACCCTCCCAAAAACTATCGGTCGCAAAGAGAACGGAATTATCTTCGATTCTGAATTTATCCAGCAGCTTTGCTCTTGGGAATGCGCCTTGTTTGAGTGCAAGAATACCCTCGTCCTCCAACTCCTCATGTATTTTCCTATATACAGTTTCAAGAAGAGTGTAGGATGTGAAAAGTATAAGAGCGTTACCCTTCGAAGCCTTAACAGCGTCCCTTATTAATTCTGAGATAGCCTCAGCGTAGCCAACATTACCGGGTTCAGGAATATCATCAGGAATAGCCAACAAAAGCTGTTCCTCATAATTAAAAGGTGAAGGTAGTATTAGTTCATCAACCCTTTGCTCGTCTTCTAGTCCAAGGCCTGATTTAAGGAACCCAAAGTTATTATTCACAGCCAAGGTAGCTGAGGTCATCACCACTGTCTCACACTTTGAATAGAGTCTTTCTTTAAGTGTCGAAGAAATATCAAGTGGCGAGAGACCCAGTCCTGAGAGAATTCCTCCCCTACCCATTCGGCCTTCAACCCATCTCACAAATCCGTCATCTTCTCTGCTAAGGAAAGTACTGATAACGTCTGAGTAGTAATCAAGCTTATTGCTCACTCCTTTGAATTCTACTATAAGCTTGGCAATATCATTCTCAACTTCATAGTCAATTAAAATATCTGTTATAGCTTTTATTTCTTCGTGTAGTTCTTTAAGTCTTATTCTAAGTATGGAGAATTTCTTATCAACATTCTCCCATCCCTCTCTTTTTATTATATCCTCTGTAATGCGGAGATTGATTTCTTCCTTACCACCCTCTTTCTCCTGCGCTACGGTAAGACAGAAGGTATAAAGTGCATCAAATGAATCGCCCACATACTGATCTAATGTATCAACTTTGGTGGAAAGCAATTCCTCAACCTTTCTTAAGAGGTCATTCACAACTCCTTTTCTGTATAGTTTTACAAGCTTGGTGGCGAGTGCGGCAGTATAGTAAATAAGCCCCTTGCCCTGCCCTCCTTTGCCTTTTCTCTTGAGCCGTCTTATAACTCGTAGAATTCCGAATTTTGTTGCCCTCATGCCGAAATGAGAAGTGGCAGCGTCATTTAAATGATGGGCCTCATCAAAGATCACCCTTTTAAAAGGGGGCAATATACCGGCTTCACTACTCTCTGAAGCGCTCTTGATGGCAAGATCTGAAAAAAGCAGATGGTGATTTACGATTAATAGTTGAGATGAAGCTATTTCTCTTCTGGATTTATAAAAGAAACACCTTGAATAGTAAGGACACCTTGCTCTGAGACAGCTATCGCTTTCGGCGGAAACTTTCTCCCACACACTATCAGGAGGAGTAAAGCTGAGATCAGAAAGGGAGCCGTCCTCTGTAACTTTAGCCCACTCTAAGATGTCATCAATTGATCCGACCTCGTCATCATCCGCCATCTCAAAGAGCCCTTCCTGTATCGTTTCGGTTCTTAGGAGGCAGAGATAATTTCTCATGCCTTTAACGAGAGAATAATTAAAGTCGTCATCAAAAGCGTCATAGAGAAGAGGGATGTCTTTGTCGATGAGCTGCTCCTGAAGATTAATTGTGTTGGTCGATATAACTACTCGCTCTTCGTTCTTTAAAGCCCAATTAATCGCGGGGACTAAATAGGAAAGGGTTTTTCCTGTCCCTGTGCCCGCCTCTATTAGAGAAACTAAATTCTCATTAAACGAAGAAGTTACGCCTTCAAGCATATGAAGCTGTTCATCTCGAATCTCGTACTTATCTCCCATCACATCTGCCACTGCTCCCTCTGGGAGAAGCGCTTTTTTGGTTTCTTCGATATCAAGAAGCTCAATCTCCTTTTCAAAAAATGGCTCTACAACCACGTAAACCTCAGAGGCACTGTTATCCACTATCAAGAATCCAACGCCGTGGTTACCGAAAACAGAGGCTATTTGTATATCCTGATTAGAAGGCGTTAAGTTGCCCGAGGGGTGATTGTGTATTACAACCTCTCCTGGGCTTGCAGACTCAATAACAGCCGGGACGGAGTAATCATTACCCCTGGCAATCACTTTCACATCTTCAATGACTTTGTTTCGGGAAAAAGAACCTACAAAAAAAACCTCATTTCCCGAGGCCTTTTCAATAGCACTTTTTATAGTTGATTTAACGCTTTGGGAGAAAAAATCTTTATTCACGGAGTAGAAGTCTACATTATTTAATAGAGTTTCACAGAATTCATAAGTGTATACTTAATTGCCTTAACATATCTGGTTTGGTAGTTTATCAGAATGATTAGCAGGGAGGGATGGCCGAGCGGACGAAGGCGCTGGTCTCGAAAACCAGTGGGGTCGCAAGATTCTCGTGGGTTCGAATCCCACTCCCTCCGCCAGTTAGGAAATGTCTTTGTTGGCTCGCCCTCTGCGAGGGCTCGCCAGCCGATTTTAAGCGCAAATTGGAATTTTTTATCTTTGCCCCGAAGGGGCTGGCCAAAAGCGGGCTTCCTTCATTTTTAATTTGATTGATTTCAGTACATTTGTTATCATAGTATTGATGATCGCTAAATGCCAATATCTTTATACTAACATTATATGGAAGAAAAGAAAATGAATCAAGCCAAAACAATAGGCCAGAAGATCAAAGCATGGCGTAAGAAAAAAGACATTACGCAAGACGCTTTAGCGAAAAAGGCTGATATTCCGTATACCACGCTTGCCAAGATAGAAAGCGACGTGATTCAAAACCCCTCCTTGCAGACAATAACGAAAATTGCCGATGGTCTCGGCATTTCTTTAAATGATTTAGTGAAATAAAACTATGAAAAACATTTTAAACATTATCAAGGATTCAAATTACAGTTTTTCTCTTTTTGATCAAAAGCTGATTGATGAACTTGAAAGCAAAATCACGATCAAAGATGGCAAGCCGTATGTCGTTTGCGCTATCCGAGCCCTTGATGCAAGTGTTGAGGATTTAATAAAATAAGTATGGCAAAAAAGGAATTTACAAAATCAGAAAATATTGAAACGGCTTCTTTTGTGAAAGAAGTTGCTAAATATTTTATGAATTTTTTGGAAACTGATTTTAAGAAAACAAGAATTCCGAAAAGAAATTCTATTCAAAAAACTCAAGAAGGATTGAGGGTTGGCATTGATCTTGAAAAATACCCAAAACTTAAAAAAACTTTCTTTGCACTTCTTAATAGTGGTTTCGAAAAAGAAAAGTTATCAATTAGAAAAGGTGAATATGTAAATAATGTTCCTAAAGATCTTTTTAATTTAATTGAAGAAAGAATTAAAAAACTTTCTAAAAAAGATCTTGATAAAGTTTTCAATGAAATTGAAAACTTAGTTGAAGAAAAAAAAGTTTTGCATGTAAAAGAGTATGATAAGTTTTTGGAAGAAACCAAAGAAGAAACAAAAAATA
>JBBDIN010000129.1:0-14559 GCA_040880385.1 Thermodesulfobacteriota bacterium
CCTGTTAAAGCCAACACTCACGGAACACCTGTATATATAAGAGATATTGCCAATGTTCAGCTAGGCCCAGATATCAGAAGGGGAATTGCGGACTTAGACGGGAAAGGAGAAACAGTAGGCGGCATCGTGATTATGCGTTACGGAGAAAACGCCTTTGAGGTTATAAATAGAGTAAAGCAGAAATTAGAGGATATTAAGCCCTCATTGCCCGAAGGGGTTGAAATAGTGACTACTTACGACCGCTCAGATCTGATTCAGAGAGCCATTACAACCCTCAAAGAAAAAATATTAGAGGAAATGATTATAGTAAGCCTTGTAATAATTGTTTTCCTTTTTCATTTCAGGAGCGCTGTTACTCCAATACTAACTATACCGCTTTCGATATTAATAGCGTTTATTCCAATTTATTACATGAAACTAACGTCAAACATCATGTCTTTGGGAGGGATCGCAATTGCAATAGGTGTAATGGTGGATGCATCGATTGTGCTTGTAGAAAACGTTCATAAAAAACTGGAGATATGGCAATCGGATGGAGAAAAAGGGGAAAGACTAAATATAGTTGTGGATGCTATGAAGGAAGTTGGAAAGCCAATTTTCTTTGCCCTTCTGGTTATAACAGTTGCTTTTCTTCCCGTATTTACACTTGAGGCCCAGGAGGGAAGGCTATTCAAGCCACTTGCATTCACCACAACATTCTCATTGTTCTTTTCCGCACTTCTCGCTATAACCCTCACACCTGCACTTATTGTATTGTTAATCAAGGGTAAGGTAAAACCTGAGGCCAAAAACCCGATAAGCAGGGGACTTATATGGCTATATAACCCGGTAGTTACGTTCGCGCTTAGATTTAAAAAGACTGTGATACTGTCTGCTTTAGTGGTACTAATTCTAACTTTAATTCCTTTTTCCAGGCTCGGCTCCGAGTTCATGCCTCCTTTAAATGAAGGCACGATCCTATATATGCCGACAGCTGTCCCAGGGATGTCGATTACTGAAGCAGCTAAGATCTTAAACGCACAGGACAAGATGTTAATGAAGTTCCCCGAGGTAGAAAGGGTGTTCGGCAAGATCGGACGAGCCGAAACAGCTACTGACCCTGCCCCGCTTAGCATGGTAGAAACGGTGATCACGCTTAAACCAAAAGACCAGTGGCGGCCCGGTATGACTTGGGACAAGCTTTTGGCGGAGATGAACGAAAACGTCAGGTTCCCCGGTATGGCAAATATATTCTGGATGCCCATTCAAACAAGAACAGAGATGCTGTCCACAGGGTTCAGGAGCAATCTTGGGATTAAAGTTTTCGGCCCCGACCTTGAAACTATTGAAGACATAGGAGTTGAAATCGAGGGGATATTAACTGAGCTTCAGGGTACAAGGAGCGTTTTTGCTGAAAGGGTAACAGGAGGCTACTTTCTTGATTTCGATATTAACCGTGAGCAGGCTGCAAGATACGGACTTACAGTGGGTGATGTCACGGATGTCATAGAAACAGCGATAGGTGGAAAGAATATCTCACAAACAGTAGAGGGCCAGGAAAGGTATCCGATAAACGTAAGGTATCAAAGAGAACTGAGAGGCGACATAGAAGAACTACAAAGAGTCGTCATTTCTACTCCTACTGGGGCACAGATTCCTATTTCACTTGTGGCGGATATCAATTTCTCAACAGGTCCCCCTCAGATAAGAAACGAAAACGGGCAAAAAGTCGGATACGTCTTCGTTGATGTAGAGGGAAAAGACTTTGAGGGGTATGTAAATGAAGCAAAAGAGCTTATACGAGAAAAAGTAGATCTTCCGCCCGGGTATTTTGTACAATGGGCCGGGCAATATGAATACTTACAAAGAGTAAAAGAGAAACTTACAATTATAGTACCAATTACTGTTCTCATAATTTTTCTTTTGCTTTACATGAACTTCAAATCGGCAACAGAGACCATGATCGTCCTTCTTTCAGTACCTTTTTCTTTGGTCGGAAGTATTTGGCTGCTATACTTTTTAGGCTACGATATGAGCGTAGCAGTCTGGGTAGGAATGATAGCGCTTGCGGGACTTGCAGCACAAACAGGGGTTGTAATGATCATATACCTCGATGAGGCGTATATGAGATGGAAAGCTGGGGGGAAAATGAACAATATAACAGACCTTCACGGCTCAATTACTGAAGGAGCAGTGCAAAGAGTAAGACCCAAAATGATGACAGTAATGTCGACAACTCTGGGACTGCTTCCCTTAATGTGGAGTCTCGGCACCGGTGCAGACATGATGAAGAGGATAGCAGCGCCTATGGTCGGAGGCCTTATTACTTCGACTATATTAACACTTGTGATTATTCCGGTTGTTTACTCTATATGGAAAGGTAGAGGTTTGGAGGTAAACAACAAAGACGGAAATCTCAAGGGGAATAAAAAATGAAAATTCTTATCATTCTTTTAGTTCTTGGGATCGTTTTAGTATTGTGCGGATTGGCTTTTATTAATTCCGGTTTATTCGATGTTGCAGCGACAAAACCAGAAACAGAAATTGTAAAATGGGTGCTTCAAACCACCAAAGAAAAATCGGTCCGTTCACGTTCTAAGGATATTATCGTTCCCAACCTCGATAATGAATCTTTTATTGATATAGGCTTCCGTAATTACGATCAAATGTGTGTAGGATGTCACGGCGCACCGGGCGTATCTCCCTCTGTGGTAGGAGAAGGTCTTAATCCCGAGCCACCGGACTTGTCTGAAGTGGCTGCACATATGACCCCTGCAGAGCTCTTCTGGATAACTCAAAATGGAATTAAGATGACGGGCATGCCTGCTTTCGGTCCAACTCACAGCGATGAGGAGCTTTGGGGGATCGTTGCTATAATGCAGAAGCTTCCGTAGTTATCTGCAGAAGATTATAAAGCAATGAACGAAGACTCTGAGAAAATGCCTCAGGAACATAATCACGGTGATCATTCTCATTAGCAAATACTAAAGAGGAGCGTATATTGCAATTAGAATCAGTTCTTAAATGCCCTGAATGCGGGTTCGAAAGAGAAGAGACAATGCCGAGTGATTCTTGCCGGTTCTTTTACGAATGCTCAAACTGTAAGGTGCTGTTAAAACCCAAGCCTGGGGACTGTTGTGTGTTTTGTTCCTACGGAAGCGTTAAGTGCCCATCAATTCAAGAAGGCTGTTGTAAATGACAATTTGAGGAGATTCCCACTGGTTATTGAATTGGAGGAGGGACAATTTAAATTCCGGCATTAGAAAGCGCAACCCTCCGGTATTCTTTGAAAAAGCCCTTTGATTTAATGGTAGATTGCTCCACTCGTTCCGAATGGTAGCCCTAATGGAACAGAGTTCGAACCAAATACTAATAGATATGAAGAATATATATGAATTTAAGGATATTTTAGAGTTTTCAGCCAATAGTGGTGATGTAAATTAAGTGATTACTGATTCTATTCCCTAATGATATTAGAAATTATATATAACTAAACTATGTGAGTCGTGATTTTAAGAATAGTTACACTTTTTCATACATAAATAAAACAACTTAAAAGGTGGACCTATTTTCGGGGGCTTGACAGATTTTCTCCCCAAAGCATTGTGAGTTTTTAGAGTATATATATAGTTTATTACCAACTGATTATTTAGCAATATTTCGTTTTCACAAGTAGCCGCAAATAAACTTAAAACAATCTAATGAATTGCGCGTAATACCAAATTCATTAACTTGCACCGCTTTATTTTGGATTAATGATTAATCTATCAAGTTCTGATATCTTATCCGGTGCTCCTAGGACAAAAAGTTCATCTTCGGCGCAAAGCTGCATGTTACTATCCGGATTGGATATGATTTGCGAGTTTCGACGTATCGCCAAAACCAAGATTCCATATTTCTTTCTTAGCTTCACTTTAGCTAAACTTTTCCCCACTAAATGAGAATTTTCGTAATGTTTTAAAATACTTTAATCCTCCTCATTCTTCAGAAACTGAGGCAACTTACATCAATCTTAATACATATGAACCAATAACAGACGGAAGGCCGTTTAATCCAGTACAAAAAAGCCATCCCCCACCGCATTAACTAGTTATCAATGCGGATATCCAAGGTTCTGTAGCACTTCAGTTATATGCTGCAGTATTTGCGGGTCATCTATGGTTGCGGGTATCCTGTATTCGATTCCATCTGCAATTTTTTTCATCGTTCCCCTCAGTATTTTACCAGAACGTGTTTTAGGAAGTCTATCCACGACTGCTGCAATCTTAAAAGAAGCAACAGGTCCTATCCTTTCCCTTATCAACTGGATAAGTTCAGCAGTAATGTCGGCATTAGTTCGGTTTACTCCCGATTTCAGTACGATTAAACCAAGAGGTAATTCGCCCTTTAATTTATCGAAAATCCCTATAACAGCACATTCAGCCACGTCTTTGTGTGAAGACAGGATTTCTTCCATCTCTCCTGTTGAAAGCCTGTGTCCTGCTACATTTATTATGTCATCTGTACGGCTCATGATCCATAGGTATCCATCCTCATCTATGTATTCTGCATCACCTGTTTCAAAATATCCAGGGTACTCATCCAAATAAGTTTCAATGAAGGCTTCATCATTGTTCCATAGCGTTGTCATACAGCCCGGAGGCAGGGGAAGTTTTATGGTTATGTTTCCTATGTTACAAGTTTTCATCTTGTTTCCATTGTTGCCGAGGATATGAATATCGTAACCGGGGACAGGTTTACTGCAGGAGCCTGGTTTTATAGGCATATCACCAAGGCCCAGGCAGTTTGCACCCACAGGCCAACCGGTCTCTGTGAGCCACCAGTTGTCTATTATTTTCACACCTAGGCTTTTTTCGGCCCATAAAAGAGTGTTGGGATCGCATCTTTCACCTGCAAGAAATAGTGCTCGGAAATTCTTCAGATCGTACTTCTTTATAAAACTGCCTTCTGGATCATCCCTCTTTATAGCTCTAAATGCCGTGGGTGCAGTGAACATCACGGCAACATCATGATCAGATATAACCCTCCAAAATGCTCCAGGGTCAGGGGTTTTCACCGGTTTGCCTTCATACAGCACTGTAGTGCAACCATGAAATAGCGGTCCGTATACTATATATGAATGACCCACAACCCACCCAATATCGGAAGCTGCCCAGAAGACCTCTCCTGGCTGCACTCCAAACACGTTTTGCATACTCCATTTAAGGGCGACGATGTGCCCTCCGTTGTCCCTGACTACTCCTTTAGGAATCCCGGTGGTGCCTGAGGTATAAAGAATGTAAAGCGGATCGGTAGCCTGCATATGGCTGCATCCCGCAGGACTTACACCATTTACAGCATCCAACCAGTCCACGTCGCGTCCAGGAATCATTTCTGCTTTTATCTGTGGGCGCTGATAAATTATTACCTTTTCAGGTTTGGATTTAGATAATTCACATGCTTTATCAATTAGGGGTTTATATTCAATTGTTTTATTTATTTCTATTCCGCAGGATGTGGATATTATCAGCTTGGGTCTAGCATCATCTATTCGTTTAGCAAGCTCTGGAGGAGCAAACCCACCAAACACAACCGAATGAATTGCCCCTATTCTGGAGCATGCTAGCATGGATATTACGGCCTGCGGTATCATTGGCATGTAAATAATTACTGTATCCCCCTTCTTTAATCCAAGGTTGGTTAGTGCGCCTGCGAAAAGTGAAACCTCATCTAGAAGTTGTTTATAAGTATATTTTTTGATGGTTCCGGTCACGGGACTGTCATATATAAGGGCGGTCTGATCCCCCATCCCATTTTCAACGTGAATATCCAGAGCGTTGTAGCAAGTATTTATTACACCCCCCTTAAACCACTGGTAAAATGGCTTGTTTGAATCATCCAATATTTCATCCCATTTTTTGTACCAGTGCACTTTTTGTGCTGCAGTTGCCCAAAAATTCTCAGGTTCCTCTATAGACATTCTGTATATATCATCGTAATTATATGTCATAACAATAAAGCTCCCTTTAGTAACAAAATAAATATGTATTATGTATGAAATGAGTTAAGGAATTGTTAATGATGAGAATAAATAATGTTACTCTAAATACGGTACATTTTCTAGCATATAAGGCATATCAGATATTTGTGACCTGCCCCCTTACATTAGGTCCATAAGTTAAGTTATTTTTTAGAGAGAAAACCTATATACGGGAGGTTATGAAGACTAGGTGACTTTTAGATTATTCTAACTTAAACCGAGCTTGAGAAAAGGGGAGCAGTATAGGAACTGTCAAAAAACCTAATTGTGAAAATTGCAAAAAAGTTATATTGTAATATTGTCTCTAAAAGGAATGAAATATTAAGATGAAAGTAATAATTGAGATTAAAATATCCAAGGGTTTATCTGAGAAGGCTATTTTAGATAGTTCCACTGACTTGGAAAAAGTCGGTTTAAATCTTGATAAAGCCTATAAACCGGTTCATATAAAAACTCCTGAACGGGATAACGAGAAAATAAATCAAGAATCCGAGGATGTTTACTGTATCCGAGGTGAGATTGATGAGGAATTAATACCTGAACTAGAAAAACTCCCCAATGTAATTTCAGTATGTTTAGATACACCTATTGCACCTTTTAATCAACCAAATATAAATCGCTTATTTTATGAACAATCCGCAGTCAATGGTGTATGTCCCATTCCGCCCTGTGATTGCCAACCGTCAGTACCTAAAGGGAGATTGGTTCAAATTCTTGGGCAAATTGGAGTTGTCGATATCTGGAAGCAAGGATTCATGGGTGAAGGTATTGTTATAGGAATAGTTGATGGCGGTATTAAGGCTTTAGGACGTGTACCAGATGGCAAGCTAGGCAGAGTAATTGGTGGTTGGCCTGCAGACTGGGGTACAAGGGCAGATTGGAATGAGCACGGAATGATGACGGCTACTGATGCAATGGTTACTGCAGCCAAATCTGAACTATACGATATACGCATATCAGATGCAGGTTCTATCACGGGAGTGATATCTAATGCTCTTGCGGGTTTTGAATGGGCGATACAAGAACATAGAGCCAGTGGAAGGCCATTAGTTCTTTCGAATAGTTGGGGAATATACAGAGAATCTTGGGATCCGAATTACGCAAGGAATCCAAACCATATATTTACTAGGAAAGTAGTAGAAGCATTAAATGAAGGCATATTAGTATTATTCTCCGCAGGTAACTGTGGTGGAACATGTCCGGATAATAGATGTGGAAGTGACATTGGTCCCGGAAAAAGTATTTGGGGTGCGAATGGGCATCCAGGTGTAATGACAGTTGGAGCAGTTAATAGTAAATATGAGTTTATAGGTTATAGCAGTGAAGGCCCAGCAGCTTTAGATCACGAGAAACCAGACTTTTGTTCTATCAGTCATTTCACTGGATATTTCAATAGCGATACCGGCACTTCTGCTGCTTGCCCAGTTGCTGCTGGTGTTGTGGCATTGTTAAAACAAGTAAATCAAAACCTTTCGCAGAATGATTTAAAACAGCTTATAAAACAAACAGCTTATGATATAGGACCAGCTGGTTGGGACATACATAGTGGTGCTGGAATAATGCAGCCCTATGAAGCATATAAAAAACTAATACAGGCAAATGAAGTTGTTTTTCAAAACCTACATGATGGTGGATGGCTACTGGGTGGAGCACAAATATTAGCACAGGTAGGCAAACCGGCCAATGAAATTCGAGAACTATTGGTACCAGCAAAGGCTCATGTTGTTGCTTCAGGTGGATTTAAAGGAGCAGGTTCTTTAATGGATTCTATTATTAACAATCCTAATGCAACAATGATATGGAATGTAATTTCAAATTTTCAGAGCCAGCTAAGAAATAGAACTTGTTTAAAGAACAAAAAAGTTTTGGTTCAGCATATCTTTAATACTGGAATCCAACTCGGGTGGGCTCAATGGGGTAGCTCAAACGGTATTCCTAAAGCAAATATAATGGAGAACTTAAGGGTATCTAAATTACATGCAGATGCATTAGGTCCATCTGTATATTCTACGATGATTGTTTATATAACCCGTGCGATGAATAAGCTTCAGCAAGTTCCCAATCCGATTCAAGCACACTCGGCAATTGCTGACGCTCGTACAAAGATGTATGGCCAGTTGGCTGGGAAAAAATGTTTTATATCAAAATAATTTTTTCATTCTGCTAAGATATATGCTCATTTCTCATCAAACAGGCATAACCTCGTCCAGCTAGGCTGATAAGCCTCTTCATTGAGCTGCAGGTTGTTTCTATTGCACCGGGTCGGACATGCCCCTTTTCTTCACAATCTGTCGATTTCATCGATACAGCGCTGTTTTTTGGTATCACTCAGAAATGAGGCGGCAAAGCTGTTTTTAGCGGCCTGCGCAAGCTGTCCGCGGGTAAGCTCGAGGGCTTTCTGAAGGTCTATGTAATTCTCTTCGATGTAGCCGCCGAAATAAGCCGGATCATCGGAATTGATCGTGACGCAAAGACCGCGCTCGAGGAGATATTTGAAATTATGGTCGCGCATTTTATCGAAAATATGTAGTTTGATATTTGATAGCGGGCAGATGGTGAGCGGTATCTGGGTGTCAATCAGACGCTGCATTAATATTTCGTCCTGCTGACATTTAACACCGTGATCGATGCGCACTACTTTGAGTATGTCGAGTGCCTCCCGGATATATCCGGGGGGGCCTTCCTCCCCTGCATGGGCGACGCATAGAAAACCTTCTCTGCGTGCAAGATCGAAGACTTCTTTGAACTTAACCGGCGGATTGCCGATCTCGGAAGAATCGAGACCCACGGCTATGATACGGTCTTTATGGGGTAACGCCTGCCGGAGTGTCTTCATTGCCGACTTAGCGCTTAAATCGCGTAAAAAGCAGAGGATAAGCTCCGAGCTGATGCCCTGCTCCCGCCTTCCATCCTGCAGAGCATCCGTGATGCCGTCTAGCATGGTCTCGAAAGCAACGCCGTGTGCGGTATGGGTTTGGGGATCGAAAAAGATTTCTGTATGACGTACGTTCTGTGAAGCGGCCCTATTTAAATAAGCTTGTGTCAGATCGTAGAAATCCTGCTCGTGAAGGAGCACCCTCGCACATTGATAATAGGTGTTCAGAAAATCCTGCAAGCTGCTGAAATGATAAGTCTTGCGCGCGGCTTCGATAGAGGCGTAAGGAAGCTTCACTGAGTTTCGCTCTGCAAGCTCGAAGAGCAGCTCCGGCTCAAGCGTGCCTTCTATGTGCAGGTGGAGTTCAGCTTTCGGCAGATTGTGGATAAAAGTTTTTAGATCGTCCTCCATTATGCTCTCCCTTAGCCTTTGTTTGTTCTAAGTATATCCGCAATTCTAAATATTAGATTCAAACAATCAAGCAATGACTCAGATTAATGCTCCCTTTTTAAGTTCATCTACACTTTTTAATTTATCTTCAATACTGTTTAATTCTGTATCATACTGTTTCAGTTTTGCTTCATATCTTTCCTTAGTAATTCCCAAATAATTAAGTGTGATTCAGCTTGTGCAACCCTTTTTTATCTTTGGATTTATCAGAGATATCGGCTACGCAATTCTTTCTGTTTTAGATTTATGAGCTTATTCTTGCGTTATTTGTTTAAGGGATATTCTGCTCATTTACTACTCAAGCAATTGGGTATAATCGTTATCACTTTCATCGAGGGGGGAGACGATAATGTTGACGAAACAGAGTATAAAAGAAGTAGTAACAAAGGAAGTATTCTCAGTCCATGAGAATCAAATTCTTAGTGATGTGGCGAAGATTTTCAGAGAAAGCATGGTTCATCATGTACCGGTAGTCAGGGAAACCAAAGTTGTTGGCATTATATCTACGCAAGATTTATTTAAACTTATATTCAATATTGATTCCACAGACGAAAAGATGCTGGGTGTACTGCACCCCTTTTGTCAAGGAAGACTTAAGTTGGAATTATGAATATCAAAACTTTACAAAAAAGGGAGCCGATACTAACTGTGCCAGGCTCCCTTTTGTTATCAACTATTGTGTCCCGACCAATAGCCCGAGTCTAATCTCAAGTGCACCGCCGATACAGTCCATTGGAGTGCCGGGATTGTTTTCAGAATAACAATATCCCGGATTGTTCGGTTTATAAGATGGGTATTGCTTGAAGAAGGCATCAATCGGTCCTTTAACTGAAGCAGGATTACTCTCTTCAAGGGCTTGCATTGTCCCTGTTTTAATCGCGTTAACTAATAACAGTGCAGCAGTCTTATCCGAAACTGAAGCGATTTCACACACACCCGATAGACCATCTATTGTTAAGGCTTTAAAGTCATGCCCTAATGATATGTATAAAAAGTCATTAGTCATGTACTTAACTGCATTCGCAATATCTTCAGAGGGGGCTTCTTTTGTGATCCTATCCCATGTCTCAGCATCAGGACCACCGCTAGAGGATTGTATTGCTCCTTCATAGGAAGAAAAAGACAAACCGAAAAGCTCTGCAGTATCAGATCTGAGCGGCTGAGGTATAGCAGGTCCACCATATGATGAACATCTACCGTCTTTATATGCAACGGGATCACATTCAACAGCAACACATGTACTGGTGCCAACTGAACAAACAAGGCTTTGAATGGAACAGTTACATGCATTAGATGATACTGTGGGTGAAGGTGTTGGCACAGGTACAGGAGGGGGTTTTGGTCTTCTGCATCCTCCAATTTGGAAAGTTGCAACAATAACTAAAAATATTACAAAAGTAAGTCTTTGTAACCTTTTTCTATTAATCATAGTTCCTCCAAAGATTGGTTTACTTGCTACAATTACTCATTAAACTACAATTGTTGGATTCTGTCAATTTATTAATACATTTAGAGAACTTGCACCGTTCTGCCCCTTTTTGTCAAGTTCGGTTTGTATTGAACCCCTTTTGTCAAGCTCGGTTTAAGTTCGAATTATAGGCTGCATTGTATTCAAGGATGGGATTGTAGTGGGATTGTAATAGAGTAAAAAATAAGAAATATCTGAATAGAATAGAAATACACTCGGAAATCCTTGCATATTATTCTGCCTGTCTAAGTGACTGCAAATAAAGCAAATACTAATGATTTCAGTGCTTTAAAAGCTGGTAGCCCTAATGGAACAGAGTTCGAACCAGATACTAATAGATATGAAAAATATATACGAATTTAGGGATATTATAGAGTTCTCAAAGAATAGTAGCGATATATATCAAGGAATTATAGATAATAATCCCTAACGTTATTAGAAATTATATATATATTAGTATTTTCTGTAAGTTGGAATGATGAATAGCACAAAATAACATGAACCGGTCACCAAAACATAATTGTCCATCTTGGCTGCTACTTCTTGTCCTGAGCTTTCTCAGCCATGGAACAACTCTCAGCCTTTTCGCCTCCGAGCTTCGTGCAGTCCTCTTCACTGACTGATTGTAGGGACGTTATTCATAACAGGCGGCGGCGTCACATTGCATTCAGGAACACCGGAACAAGCAGTTTGTGGAACCCAATTAATGCCACCAAGATCATCACATTGTTTTTCAGTTTTGCCATCCAGGCAGTCGTTCTCCGCTATTACACAGCAACCACAACCTATTGCCCTTTGAGGACAAGTTTCCGGGCTTGAGCCCATGCTGCATAATGATGAAAAATAATTACAATGATAGTGATTCTTTCCGGCATCCTCCCTATTATTAAACAGATAATCAGCTAACTGTGCTCCGATTATAAGGACGTTGCAATCATCGTCTGCAAAATCAGGTAATGGAGGAAGTTGTGTACCAAAAGTTATTTCAAACTTGTTGTCTACATGAAAATAAGAGTAAGGTGGATCAGTACAATCAAGCTCGAGAGGCGGTAGCATAGGAACCAGGTCATTTTTATTAACTATACGAAAGCTGATACGGTTTGGAGCATACTCGCCCTCGTAAGTACTAACCCAGTTACTATCACCTGCGGCAGGCCCTGCAAAGTTATACATTACTACATTATCTATATTAGAGACGTTTTGAGAAAAATCAGGAAAGGCTAACAAAGCAAGTGCTGCGCCGAGGCTATGCCCTGTGATATAAAGATTTTTAAAATTGCCTGTCATGGTTAGCTCATCAAGCTTTGATAAGATAGTGCGTTCAATAGGGTTTGTATCATTTCCGGTATAAGCCCTCTGAAAACCAACTGAGACTTTACCGGTTGTAGACACAAAATTATAAGGCTCCTGAATCGCTTTTATATCAGTTATTACATCTGATAAATCGGCGCTACCTCTAAAGGAGACATAAATACTGTCATCCTTAGTTGCTATAAAAGCCAAAGGAATAAAACCTAAATCATCTTTACAGCTGCTGTTTAAAATGGGGGTCACGGCCTGAAAAATTACTTCCTCGAGCTTGTAGGGAGAAGGCACCGTGATCGCGTCCTTTCCTCCTTTAATACACTGAAACCTCTGCTCATAAGCAACTAATGACAACTCCATAAGCTCTATCGCAAGCTCAAGATCGAATTGTGGCTCCCCTGGTCCCCCGCCGTTATTCCCACCGTTATTGTTGCATCCTCCGATTGTACCTAATGATATAAACCCGAATAGTAATACAAATCCCAAAAACTTCATCAAGCAATCTCGTGATCTTAACACTCTGGTCATTTTACTTCCTTTTGTATGCGGGTCTAAGTATTTTTTTATTTTTAAGACCTTTAAAGTAATTATAACCAAGAAATCATCTAATATTTTTAATCTGTAAAAAAATAAATCGGTCAGGCAGCTTTTGGCTCTGAAGAGTGTTTCCTAAAATACTCTCCTTCTATCTGAATCGGTGTGCGGTATCCGAGTGCTGATTGAATAATTTAGAAATGCACTGAGAATATTTACTTGTTTAGTGTTACGGTGTAACTAGTTGATAACAAACAAATATCAATGATTACAGTAGGTTGAATGCTGGCTGGGGCTATTGAATACACTTCGAACCCCAGAATATTATAATTATTTAAGCATTAATAATACAATTTTTCAAGAATGTGGTCTGGTCAGTTAATTAAAGCATATTAAATAATTCCCCTATTACAGATAAGAATCACTTGCAACTATATTATATCACTCTTACCACTTAATAAATCCATTAGTTGCATATATCTTTGATCAACATCGTTTCTGTCCAGTTCCTCTGGAATCCCTTCATCACTCCCTCTCTTTATCATTTCTGCGTGCCGTCTTATTGATTGCTTGTCTATATCTCTATTTGTGTTAGAAGCAATTACAATTAAGCTCTCCAGAAGACGAATAGTCACGGAAACACTGGTTCTTCCATATTGACGTATCTGGTTAAAAGCAGAATTTAATAAATCATCAAAAGTCTTAGGTTTTGCTATTACTCTTAATTTGTTGTTATTATCATAACGGAATGCTGAGGGTATAACTCTACCAACAGCTTTGCTGAGAGTGGCAGAAAGATTATCAATACACATAATTGCTGTGAAAGGGTCGTTTATTCCTGGCGAAAGAGACCTAACCGCAATTTCTACTAATTGATCAATAGCAAATTCGGCATCTTGTTCACTAGTCCGCTTTATACCAATAATAAAAGCATTAATAATTTTACCTTTCAGCTCTTTATCAACTTTGCTTCCAGGCCATACTTGCACAATAGGGCTATCTTTTACTATAAAATCTCCAGGATAATTTTGAATTTTCAATATAAGATCGTCATCTTCAGCAAACCTAAGCAATTCATTGGTATCTATAGCTCTTAGATAACCACTATGAGAGGTCATTATAGAATTTGAATCTTCATCAAAATCAGGTGGTAATTCACTAGGCGTATTCCACCAATCCGGCAAATCAGTTTTTCCTTCTCCGATTTTCTCTGGAAAAGTTTGCTCTATAGTATATTCGAGATTTTTACTTACCCGATCTATTACTGTAGATGCTTGAATAGATGTTGCTGCATGATGAATGTAATAAATTAGCACACTGATACTCAAAATGGCGAATAAAACACCTAATGTGACTGAGAAGTGCGGGACAAAGGAGTTATCTTCTCCTCCTCTAATAGTGCGTAAAATTAACAGGCAGTAAGTAAAAGTAGCTATAAATGTTCCTAATACTATCTGATTCCCTCTATCACGCATAAAATTACCAAGCAGTCTTGGACCATATTGAGAAGAAGCAAGGGTTAAAGCAACAATAGTTATCGAAAACACAACACCTGCTACAGTTATCATTGAGCCAGCTACTGTTGATAAGAGAGCCCGAGCTCCTTCGGGTTTATTCTCATAAATCCACCCAAGCGACTTGACCCAGCTAATTTTGATAACATTAGCATCGAGATATATCATGATAAATGATAGTAATATTGATGAAATAACCATTAAAGCAGGTATAAACCAGAAGCTTTCACTGACGGTATACCAAACAGTTCGTAAAAACCATAAGATGGATTTTATATCTTTTATGAGATTGATGATGTTTTCTTTTCTTTTCATCTTGTACTCAGTATAGTTGAGTATAAAGGTGAATTATAGAGTCATTGATTGAAAGCTTGAAGTAATTATACTGCTCCCCATTAAGAACGAAGTATAGTTA
>JBBDIN010000130.1:0-14493 GCA_040880385.1 Thermodesulfobacteriota bacterium
TCCAACTTGCTTGAGCAAGTTGGAAAACAATTGACATTATTACACCTTGCATCATTGCAATGAAAACATAAAATCCAATAACATAAGGTATAGGATAATAAAAAGAGGGTACAACAAAAGCTATTATAAAAAAGAATATCTTCCCGCCAAAAAGTATTATTGCATCAAATCCTTTGGGTCGTTCAATCTCATGATCGTTTATCTTTCCGGTGTAGTAGGTATAAAAATCATCGAATAAGTGCCATTTGATAGCCAGCAATCCATATAGAAACCAAATATAAATATGCTGGAATCGATGGAAAAAGTATTTTTTATGGTGCGGAGTAAACCTTGCGAATATACCAACTTCAACGTCGTCGTCATGCCCTGCTATATTAGGATATGAATGATGGTAATGGTTATGTTTATTGCGCCATAAGTATGAGCTTCCACCAATCAGATCGAGCCAGTGGCCCATGAGCTTATTTACAATCTTATGCCTTGAATATGCGCCGTGAATAGCATCATGCATAACATTAAAAGCTTTGGCGTTAAGAGCAAAACTTAATGATATAGAAGCCAGCACAATCCCCCACCAAGGAAGTCCTGCAAATACTATAAGGCAATAAGAAACAATAACCCAAGATATAGAAAGAAAAGATTTTAGATACATTCTAAAGCAGTCCCTTCTTGATTTTGAAGTGTTTTGAAAGTAGGCATTAATTCTTTTTACAAGCTCTCTTTCAAATTCACTGTTCTGAGCAAAACGTATTTTTACATTGGATTGCGGTTCAGCTATAGAACCAGTGGCTGTAGCAGCAGTTGCATTTGACATAAGTTTTCTATTTTGATTATATAAAGTCCGGCACTGGAGCAGTTGGAAGGATTTCTTCAATAATTAGTAATAATCTCTGCTAATAAATAATCTTTAAAACAGCGCTCTTTAATTAGAACCAGTATCATTCCTTTCACTACAAGTAAATATTTATATATTGCATCCAGGAAAACGAGCCGGGTTTATATATTGTCCCCTTTTGTTGTACTAGTACCGTTGTTAGTGTTCTGAAATCTGGTTAACAGCAGCCCGTGAATTTGAGGTATATTATATCATTTTGGTGAATAAGTACAATGTTAAGAGGTTGAGAAACAGGTGGCTCAAGTTTCAGCCACAAGATGAGCTAATTTCAGAAAGCTTGATCCAGCCTCTAATCTATCGTCCTAATCTGTATTGTATCAATCCCGGCGCCTGCGATTATGTCTGATAAAACAACTACCCTGTCGCCAGGTTGAAACCCTTCACGAGTTCGGAGTATCACAAGAGCGTTTTGGATTGTCTTTTCCGGGTCTTTGCTAAACGCTATGCGATGGGCAAACATACTGCGGTTTAAGAAAAGTTGCCTTCTGGTTCTGGTGTCATTGGTGAATGCGTAAATTAATGTTTTAAAGGGTCTGCAGTTGGTTAAGTATTGTGCCATGATACCACGGCGTGTTATTACGAGAATCCCTTTAGCATCTATAGATTCTGCAAGATTTACAGCAGACGTAGCAACATTTTGTTTAATATCACTTACTATTAAATTTTTGCTGAAATTCATACCGGGCAGTTGCTCTGAGGCTCTTGCAATTTTATCGATATTTTCGATACAGCGAATCGGGTATTTCCCAACCGCTGTTTCACCAGAAAGCATCACTGCATCGACTTCGCTGTATACCGCATTTGCAACGTCCGTAACCTCAGCCCTAGTTGGAATGGGGTGCTCAATCATGGATTCAAGTAAATGTGTAGCAACTATAACCCTTTTCCCCTTCTCCTGGCATTTACGAACAATTGTGCGCTGTACATTTGGAAGCTCTTCAAGCGGAATCTCTATACCCAAATCTCCTCGCGCAACCATAACCGCATCTGAGGCATCTATTATCTCATCAAGGTTATTAACGCCTTCTCGAGCTTCAATTTTAGAGATGATTTTTATTTTATTTACTTTATCTCCAAGCAGCTCTCTTAACTCAAGCACGTCCTTGGCTTCACGAACAAAAGATAGAGCAATAAAATCAACTTCTTGCTCCATGCCAAAAAGTACGTGCTTTTTATCGTGTTCTGTTATCGAGGGCAGGTTAATACGTATACCGGGTAAGTTAACATGGCTTTGGCTTTTCAGCATACCGCCGTCAATCACCCTACACTCCATAGTTCCTCTGTTTTTCTTTAATATTGTAAGATTAATAAGGCCGCTATCAACGGTAATATTATCGCCCTCGTTTAGCGTATTAATAAGATCCTCGTAATTGATGCTAAACGAAGATGTCTCAACATCTTCATTACCTACGGATACTGTAATTATATCTCCCTCTTTTAGCTGAAGATCATGTTTTAGAGTTCCTGTACGTATTTCAGGACCTTCTAGATCCATAATAATCGGGATCGAATCCTTAATTTTTTGGTTGACATTCTTAATTGATCTAATCACTTTTTCGTGAGCATCATGGGTGCCGTGGGACATATTGAGCCGTACAACGTTCATGCCGGCGATATACATCTTCATCAACATTTCATATGAGCTTGTGGAAGGTCCGATCGTGCAGATAATTTTAGTTTTTCTTAGTGGATACATGGTCTATTAAAAAACTAAGTATGACGGGAATTTGAATATTGTAAAATTTTCTTAACAAATGATTAATATCGCTCTAAAAAATTGGTGGAGATGAGGGGGAACCTAAGACTGATCCCAGCGTTTGAATCGCGGCACTCTCCCAGGCTGAGCTACATCCCCACTGAAAAGACTCAATAATCTTTTGATAATCTAGCCGATTCATAACATATTTAGGCTTAGATGAATTCTCTCTGATGTAAATACAGCTTTCTCTATGCCTTTGACGGGCGTCAGGGTGTAAGGTGTAACGAAATGGGACAACTATTATTTATAGCAAAAGTTCCATATGCATACAAGTTGTTAAAATTATTAAGAAATTTCTTTTGGCACATTGATTGCACACCTTTAACTAAAGTAAATAAAAAATAGGAGTGAATTATGTTTAAGTATATACAAGTCAATAAAAGTAAATTTTTTGTCCCGCTACTAACCGTATTCCTGAGTTTTTACCTTATTAGTGGCTGCGGTGGAGGAGACGGGAATAATATAGGGGATGGGGATAACGGACCCGGTCCCGGAATACAGACTAGGGTGGTTACCGGCACCGTTAATGAGGGGACGGCAAAGAACATGTCTCCGAGAATCTATAAAGCGAAGTTATTTGCTTCATCTGTATTTGATTTTATTGCGCCTTCAGGTGCGCTTGCCACAGGTCAGGCCGGAACTTTTATTGTGAGAACCGTATAGAGAGACGGTTCTGTTCATGAAGTCGATACACATCCTATGAGTGGAGATTTTACCCTCAATCTCCCGATTGAAGAATGCTACACAATGAGTTTCATAACTCACATGGGCGAGGGCATTATGGATGAATTCCGGGATGTCATGGTCTTTGAGTGCGGCCCCGAGCATATGGGTGAATTCGACGACCAATTCTGCTTGTCTGATGGGGATGAGCCCGTTGATTTGGGAGAGGTTACGGTTCGTTCGGACCATCGTTTTGCCATGCCAATGCATAATCCGCTTGAAGAGGTAGATTTTAATGCGGATGGAATTATGGATTTTCATGACTCAGATTATGTATGCGGCAATGTGGAAGATGCCGACCATGACGGATATTATGACGACGACATGGATCATGACGGTTTCCACGATGACGATATGAATTTAGACGGTTTCCATGACGGTGATATGGACCACGACGGCTTTCATGATGGTGGGGACATGGGCAGAGACGATTTCCCTGGCCACAATCATATGGGCGGAGAAATTGGAGAAGGAATGATGTGAAAATACATATGCAGAGCAAAATCATATGACAGGCTCCGAACTCATCCATCCGCGGCTGGATTCACGAAATTATGAAAAGGGAAGGTTCTGAGATAAAGGAACCGTCTCTCCCAGAGTCCAACAAACGAAGGTCTAAATAAAATGGGGAGCGTATTCAAAAGAGGGGACTGAAATCATTGGTGGAGATGAGGGGATTCGAACCCCCGACCTCCGCGTTGCGAACGCGGCGCTCTCCCAGGCTGAGCTACATCCCCACATATTAGATCAGAAATTATAATATGAACTAGATACAACTTTCCTGCAAGTTGATCAGCTTAGTAACAAAGATTTTAAAATTGATTAAGCTCGAATCTTCTAGAGACCTTTCATAGTGGCTCTTTTCGGGTGCTCTTTGCGCCAGCGGAGTTTGTTCAAAGCGTTAACATAGGCCTTTACGCTTGCAACTACTATATCCGTGTTGGAGCCTTGGCCCTGGGTTATCGCTCCTTCGTCCTCAACCCTTACCGTAACCTCGCCCTGAGCGTCTATGCCTTCGGTGATCGAAGCCACATTATAAGTTTCAAGCGTAGGATTAAGCCCTGTCGCTTTGGAAATAGCTTGATAAGCGGCATCAACTGGACCGTCCCCGACCTCAGACACAGTAACTTCTTCGCCATCAATGAGGAGCTTTACTGTGGCTACAGGCCGCATATCGGAGCCGCCTGAATAGTTTGCGGAAATAACTTTGTAGAAATCAGAAGAGCGAACAAATTCTTCACTGATAAGCGCTTCAATGTCTTCATCGAAAACATATTTCTTCTTATCTGCAAGATCTTTGAACTTCACAAAGGCCTTCATGAAATTATCGTCCTCGAGAAAATAACCATATTCCTCAAGACGCGTCCTAAAAGCGTGTCGGCCTGAATGCTTACCAAGCACAATTTTATTAGAAGGAATTCCAACTTCCTCAGGGCTCATGATCTCATATGTGATTCTTTCCTTGAGCACACCGTCCTGATGAATCCCGGCTTCATGGGCAAAAGCGTTAGCGCCGACAATTGCCTTGTTTGGCTGTACATTGATACCTGTTATTTGAGATACAAGCCTGCTTGTAGGATAAATTTGTTCTGTGTTTATTCTAGTTATGTAAGGATTATGGTCGTTTCGTACCTTAAGACCCATAACAATCTCTTCAAGAGAGGCATTTCCCGCCCTTTCTCCAAGACCATTTATTGTGCACTCTACCTGCCTTGCGCCCACCTGAATTGCTGCGGTTGAATTAGCCACAGCTAATCCTAAGTCGTTATGGCAATGAACGCTAAGGGTAAGATCGTCAAGTCCCTCGACCCTTTCTAATAAGGTCTTGATAATATGAGCAAATTCCTCAGGTACCGTATAACCTACTGTGTCGGGAATGTTAATCGTTGTAGCTCCTGCTCTCACTGCTAGATCAACGGCTCTACATAGAAAATCAAGATCGGTTCTGGTAGCGTCTTCACATGAGAATTCAACATTATCTATGTAATTCCTAGCATGTTTTACAGCGCCGCTAATGATTTCTAACACTTCATCCTGCGTTTTTTTAAGTTTATATTTTAAATGGATATCCGAGGTTGCTATGAAGGTATGTATTCTGGGAGCTTCAGCTCCTTTTACAGCCTCCCAGCCCCTATCTATATCGTTATAGTTGGCTCTACAGAGCCCGGCTATCTCACAGCCGCGAATCGTATCGGCAATGACTTTGACAGACTGAAAATCACCTTCAGAGGAAATCGGGAAACCGGCTTCAATTATATCGACACCCAACTTTTCGAGCTGGTGCGCTACACGTAGCTTTTCTTCTACAGTCATCCCGCAACCCGGGGCCTGTTCACCGTCTCTTAAGGTCGTATCGAAAATCTTAACCATATTACTACTTCCCATTTCATTAACCTCCTTAGATTTAAACAAATATTGTAAGTCTGGACTAGGTTCTTGTCAATTGTTTTTTGGGGATTGGCGCAAGTAAATCAGGTGGTATTAAGCTTCACAAACCTGTAGGTAAATCGATGAAAAGCACATCGACCTTTAGTCTTTTCTCAAGAACTTTTGAGAGTGCTTTAAGGCCAACTGTTTCTGTAGCGTGATGTCCTGCAAATATTACGTTCATTCCTGAATCCTTTGCCGTGTAATAAATCTCGGCTGTATCTCCTGTAATATATAAATCAGCATTTAACTCCAGAGCTTCATAAAATCCGCCGTAACTCCCTCTGCCGCTGCATACGGCAACTGATTTTATGTTCTCTTTACCGAATGGTAATATTATACACTCCGTATTTAGACTATCAACAAGTTTTCGCTCTATATCTTTTAATGATAGCGCTTTTTTCCTCTCGCCTAACCAGCCGATATTCTTGCCTTTATGGAACAAGAACTCCTTTTTTATTTTGGCTCCAAGTAATTTGAGCAGTTCGGCATTATTTCCTACTTCTTGGTGCCTATCAAGGGGTAGATGGCAGGCGTACAAAGAAAGGTTGTTTTTATATAGCAGATCTATTCGCTCTTTGGACCAGCCAATAATTGAAGGGTTATGAGAGCTCCAGAATTGACCGTGATGGACTATCAGCATATCGGCATTTTCCTCTGCCGCTTTTTCGAACGATTCGACTGAGGCATCAACAGCGAAGGCGACTTTCTCGACTTGAGAACCCCCTTCAAACTGTAAACCATTCCAGGACGAATCCTCAATTTCATCTATTTTTAAATACGTATCAAGGAAACCTACTACTTTTTTTAGTGTTGGCATTTTATTCTAAGCTTGTATGAAGTTTCTATTTAACTTGTAGTTACTTTTACCTTTTTACCATTCGATAGATAAGTAATAATACTATTGAGCCAACTACGGCGAATATAAAGCTTGTCAGGTTAAATCCCGGTTCAACAGCCGCAAAGCCAAGAATGTTTGCAACAAAGCCACCTACCAGCGCTCCCACTATTCCTATAACAATAGTCATTATGAATCCGCCTGGATCTTTTCCAGGAAGAATCATTTTAGCAACAGCACCTGCAATCAATCCAAATATTATCCAAGAAATAATTCCCATCATAATCCTCCTTTGCCTTTTAGATGTTTTGAACCATCGAAATAAATATTACTACTATTTGTTTGGAAGTTCAAAGGACAGATTATCTCATTCTCTGACTATAGTCCCAGGAATAAAACCAAATCGGCTCAATGCAGATTGCTGTTTCGGTATCCTTTCTACTCAGAAGCCAATTACGTAAATCTGAATTTGAATCGTCTAGGAATCTGTCTACTAGTTTTTCAAGCACTAAAGAGCCTTTTTCTCGTACGAGCTTGGCATTGCCCTTGCCTCGTACTCCCATATACGGACTTTTATTCGGACCAACTTCAAATCCGCATCTATTGTTAGCTCTTAGAATCTTAGCAATCGCAGAATCATATTGAACCGCACACCAGATTAGTCCATCTTCGTATAAATACCACAATGAAAAGACCATGGGATAACCCTTTGATGAAACACATGAAAATCTTAGAGGAAATTTAGTCTGATTTAGATATTCTTCAACCCTATTAAGTTCCCAATCGCCTTTTATTTCCGCCATGATGTTTAGCCCCTATTTTGAATGAAATTAAGTTATATTCAGTATAGCTTGATTCAGCAAATTTGTTATCAAGTTGCAGATTAATAAAATAACCTTATTCTATTACTAATACTTTAAGGAGGCGGTTACATGATTAAACAACGTATATTCTCAAAAACATTATTTCTAAACTTTATCGTTTTAATAGCTATCTTATCTTTTGGCACATTTACACAGGCCGATAACACAAGCGGGCAAACCTCAGCTTTAACTAAAGTTGACTCAAAATACGTTTGCATGATTACAAACCAAGAATTTGCCAAAGAGCAGATTCCCGTGGAACTAGAAGGCAAAACGTACTACGGCTGCTGTGAGATGTGCAAGGCTAAAATCAAGAACGACCCTCAAAGCAGAGAAGCTACTGACCCGGTTAGCGGAAATAAAGTTGATAAAGCTGAAGCTGTAATTGGAGCGGCACCGGATGGAAATGTTTTTTACTTTGAAAGTGAAGAAAATTTAACTCAGTTTAATCCCTCTTCAGTTAACTAGATAATAGTCTTAGCATAGATACAGATCAATTAACAAGGTGATTTTTAAGGAGACTGCCATATGAAAATGTTAATGTTTGTCCGCTTGCATCACGAAACATTTAATGCGGCGGTACGAGATGGTAGTGCAGGGCCTAAGACGGATGCAATTCTTAATGAGTTAAAACCAGAATCAGTTTACTTTGCTGAGATCAATGGACGCCGTACTGTAGTTATGATTATTGAGCTTGAAAACTCATCCATGATACCTGCTCTATCAGAACCATGGTTCCTCACATTTAATGCCGATGTCGAATTTCATGTTGTTATGAACAGTGAGGATTTGGCACAATCGGGATTTGATAAAATGGGTGAAAAATGGGGATAGAGAAGCAGCTGACCCGGTTATCGGCATCTAATTAACTTTCAAGTAATAAAACCTTATTGAGATTTAGAAAATATATTTCAAGAAGAATACTTCATCAATAATGAATATTCGAAATAAACAATGGCGGGAGTTTATGTTGACGAATTATAGAATAAGATTTGCAGATTCCCTTAAAAGAACAGCTACCTTGATCCTTATTTTTACAATCTTATCTTTCTTCCTTATTAGCTCATCCTGTGATTCTGATAGCAATTCCTCGCTTGATCCCGAGCTGGCACAAAGGTTAGAAGAAATTCTTTTGGAAAATATGGAGGAGTTCGGCATTCCGGGTGCATTGGTGGGAGTGTGGATTCCTGGAGAAGGGAATCTTATAATTGAACAAGGCGTATCTGATATTGATAATGACAAACCGATTGAGAAAAATGATCATGTGCGAATAGGTAGTGTTACAAAATCATTTACAGTAACTGTAATACTTCAGCTTGTTGGTGAGGGGTTGTTAAGTTTGGATGACCCATTATCGAAGTTTTTTCCCGAAATAGAAAACAGTGATGCAACTGTTCGTGATTTAGCTAATATGAGAAGCGGAATTTTTAATTACACCGAAGACAATGAATTTGTCATGTTACTTATTCAAGATCTATTAAGAAAATGGGCGCCTCAGGAACTAGTTGATGTAGCTGACGATAATTTACCCTATTTCGCTCCCGATGGGGGTTGGCATTATTCTAATACAAATACGGTTATCCTAGGAATGATTATTGAGCAGGTTACCGGAAATTTTGTGGGAGACGAAATTCAAAAAAGGATAATTGAGCCGCTTGGACTTAGCGGTACGATTTATCCCATATCCCCGGATATTCCCTCACCTTTTTCCAGAGGATATGCGGAATTTGACCCGGAAGTCGGCTTGATGGATGTAACGTTTTCTGATCCCTCCGCTTCTGCCGGTTCGGGTGCGATGATTTCAAAACTATCGGATTTGCGCATCTGGGGTGAAGCACTGGGCAAAGGAACTCTGCTTAACAAAGAAACTCACCAGGTACAAATAAACAGCTTAAGTCCGATCGTATTTGATCCATGTGATGACGATGACCCTGAAAGAGCTAAAAGAAGCTGTCCTGAATACGATAAATACGGTCTTGGGATTGGCGAGCTGAACGGATGGATTGGACATACAGGGGAATATATAGGATACACAGCTTTGGTGATGTATGAGCCCGAAAGCGGGGCCGTAGTTGTCATTTTAATGAATATATTTGGTGTAGGAGATCACGTTCCCACAAAAGTTTTTAGAGAATACGCTGAAATCCTGAATTGATTTAAGACTATAATAGTGCGTGGTAAAACTACCCGTTAACAATATCCAAAAAAACTCTGTTAACTGGGCCGTCGAGAATATCGCGGATTTTTTGAAGATCTCCCCTTTCAGCGCGCCAGTGATGATATTTGTCATAGTGCTCTTTGGACGCCCATTTCTCGACCAAATACAAACGACCGGAATCTTCTGAATCAGTGCAGAGCGTTACGCCTTCGTTGCCTTCAAAATTACGGGTATCAGGAAGCAGTGTTTCGAAAAATTCCTTAAATGTAGAAAGACCCTCTTCTTTAATCTTTGCATCTACAATAATCATTATGCTCATTTGAATGATCTCCTATTGGTAATATGAATTTAAAATGGCTGGGGCTATTGAATACGCTTCGAACCCCAGAATATCATAATTATTTAAGCATTAATAATACAATCTTTCAAGATTACGGTCTGGTTGGTTAATGTACAAACTATAACATCAACAAGAAATGTCAGTAACTACAGACTTGCTGGTTTTAAAAGTATTTTAAGAGTATTAGCTGATAATTGATACACTTCGAACTCCAAATTATTTACAATTATCTAGAGAATGAAGGTAGTTTTTTACAGAGCCTACTCTCTGCTGAAAATTAACGAATATAAATTGTAGAGACTAAGTTGCATGTTGACATCTAATAATATATTGCTATTATTTGTGGTATGAGGTTTATAAGTCTATTTCTAATTTTCAACATAGCGCTTTGTTATAGTGGCGTATATTCAGCAATAGCTTCAGTAGCTGAAAGGACTGATGAAATGGGTTCTCATTGTGATATGGCAAACCATGATGCTGCTGATAGCGCAGATGAATCTCAAGTATTAATTCAAAATACTAGCGCAACTGATGCAGAAAATTCCGAATGTTGTTATGAGGGCTTAACCAATTCCTCAATAGAAGTTAATTTAGACAAAAACATATTAGCAGTTCTATATTTATTAGATTTTCCTGGTTATTTAGATTCAAACAACTCAAAAAACATAGATTTAATAACCACTAGAAGTTCTCATGACCCACCGGATATATACTTATCCGTTTCCAGTTTTTTACTATAATTACCACTCCAATACACCTATAGATCAATGATAGTGAATTATTGCTACCATGGTCTCTATATATCTATTCTTTCGTAAAAATTTTTAAGAAATTTATATAACCTCAATTTTGTGAGGTCATAATTAGTAGTTAAGGAACGGAGGAAATAATATGAAGTTATTTCAAATTATATTATTCGCTACATTAATTTTTGGAATTAATGCAAAAGCTGAGGTTGTAAAATTGACTTCACTTATCGAGGAAGCCAGCGAAAATAACCCTGTAATAAAAGCTTCAAAAGCCAGGTGGGAAGCATCTACCATGCGTCCTTCTCAAGAAGGTTCTTTACCTAACCCAATAATTGGGGGAAGAATCAAAAATGTCAGTTTCTCCGATATAACCTTAGGTGAGGACCCAAGATCGGATATTCAAGCCTTTGTTAGCCAGGAAATACCATTCCCTGGAAAACTTTCTTCCAAAGAAGAGATTGCACAACAAGAATCTGACGCACAGAGATGGCTTTCTGATGCGATAAGTAGAAAAGTGATCGCCGATTTAAAAGAAGCTTACTTTGACTGGTTCTTTATTAATAAATCAATAGAGATTACAAATAGAAATAAGGAGTTGCTTCAGAAATTTACCAAGATCGCAGAGGTAAAATATGAAGTAGGAATGGGTATACAGCAGGACGTTTTGAAAGCCCAGGTTGAAGTATCCGGATTTATCGAAAGACTGGAACTTTTAGCGAAAAGAAAAGAAATTGTAGAGACTAGAATAAAAAAAATATTGAATCGCCCCCTTGACTCTCCACTAGGAGAACCTGAGGAAATCACAAAATCTGAACTTGCGATAACACTGGAACAAATTACCGATGCAACATCTGAGTATGCTCCGCTAATTAAATCAAGCTCAGAAATAGTTGATAGCAGGGAAGAATCTTTAAAACTGGCTAAGAAACAGTATTTGCCCGATTTCATACTAGGGGCTACTTATTTTAACCGGGACGGGGGAAACGGCGATCTGGATGACATATGGCAAGTTAGTCTCGGTCTAAGAGTTCCACTCTACTACTGGAGAAAAGAAAGGTTTGGAGTCAGGGAAGCTGCTTTGGAGGTTTCGGAAGCACAAGAGAGCTACGAATCTACGAAGAACAATCTCCTCTTTGAGGTAAAAGATAATTACATAACAGCAACCACTGCTGAAAAACTGGTCCAACTCTATCAGACCGGAATTATTCCTCAATCCACACTATCGCTTGAATCCGCAATCTCAGGCTATCAGGTAGGCAATATAGATTTCTTAACACTCCTGAACAATCTGGTCACTCTTTTTAACTTTGAGCTTGAATACTACGGGCAGCTTACCGAGTATCAGAAGGCTTTGGCACGAATTGAGGAAATCGCCGGGGTAGAGTTGATCCCCAACGATTTAGTCGATTCAGTAGATGCCATAAAGAATAATGAAAATATGGGAGAACAAGAATGACAATGACAAAAACAAATAAGCACAAAATTTGGGGGATATTATTTCTACTAATACTAGTATCTTTAGCCATTTATAAGTATGTCTCAAGCATCCCCTTCATTAACAAAATCCCAATTTTCACAGATCAACAGGAACACGAGTACAGACCTGTCTTCGATGAGAAGGGTGAAATAGACTATTGGACCTGTGCCATGCATCCATCGGTCCGACTAAAGGAACCCGGGCAATGTCCTATCTGCGGTATGGATACGGTAGAGGTCTGGAAAAAAGATAATTCTCAGACAAAACCCGTCACACAAGCAAAAGTGGAAGATCAAGACAGAGCAGAAGATGGAGAAGACATGACTGGCATGCAGGGTCATGACCATAGCAGAATGGGTGTTCCTACAAAGAAAGACAATGGCGAAGAAGTGAAATCTGCATTTTCAGTAAGCCCACAGAGACAGCAGTTAATTGGTGTAAAGACAGAGCCTGTGATGGTCAGAACTCTAGATAAGGAAATTCGTACTGTAGGTATGGTAACGCTGGATGAAAGCAAGATATACAACGTTCAGACTAAATTCAGTGGGTGGATCGATAGAGTATACGTCGATTATAAATGGCAGCATGTGAATATCGGTCAGCCGCTATTTTCAATCTATAGCCCGGAACTCGTTACGGCGCAAGAAGAATATTTGCTGGCAATTAAATCAAAAAACATTTTGAGCGATAGTCAATTTGCCGATATTTCAAGAGGCGCTAGCTCACTTCTTGAATCGAGCAGACGGAGGCTTGAGCTTCTGGATGTTTCAGCGAGTCAAATCAAGGAGCTTGAAAGAACCGGTAAGGTTAAAACGAACTTAACTGTCTACTCGCCTGTTAAGGGCCATGTAGCTCAGAAAAATGCATTTGAGAACATGCATGTAGAGCCCAATACTCTTCTCTATAAAATTGCCGACCATACAACAGCTTGGGTTCAGGTTGATATTTATGAGAACGAAATCCCGCTCGTTAAATTGGGGGAAAAGGCTACTATGACATTGGCTTCTTTTCCTGGAGAGGTATTTGAAGGCGAAGTTAAGTTTATGAATCCTCATTTAAACTCTGAGACAAGAACAGTGAAAGTTCGTCTGGAATTCCCAAACCCTGATCTAAGACTCCTGCCAGAAATGTATGCGGATGTTAGTCTGGAAATCCCAATTGGGGGAAAACTTGCAATTCCAACCAGTGCTGTTTTAAGAACAGGGAAACAGGATGTCGTTTTTGTAGATAAAGGAAACGGTATTTTTGAAATAAGAAGAGTACAGCTCGGCCTAAAAACAGGAAGTTATTATGAAGTGCTTAGGGGTTTAAAAAGCGGCGAGCAGGTAGTTTCCAGAGCTAATTTCCTAATAGATTCTGAAAGTAAAATCCAAGCGGCAGTTGCAACCTGGGGCGAAGAACCACAAGGTGGTCAGGAAACAACGCAGGAATTAGAGCTCCAATTGGAAAAGGAAATAGACAATGATTCTGAGACTCAGCAACCCGAGCTACACAATCACTAAGGCTTTTTTGCGAGACATCTTATTCTCGTTAAATGGAGATAGAAAATGATAGAAAAAATTATTGAGTACTCGTCAAAAAACAAATTTCTAACAATTATTTTTGTACTATTCATTGCCGCATGGGGATTTTGGGCTATGAGGAATACACCTCTTGACGCAATCCCTGATCTATCTGATGTTCAGGTCATAGTGTTCACAGAATGGTCCGGCAGAAGCCCGGACTTAGTAGAAGATCAGATTACATATCCAATAACTACAACCATGATCGCGGCTCCTAATGTGAAATTTGTCCGCGGTCAATCGTTCTTCGGCCTCTCGTTTGTTTATGTAATATTTGAGGACGGGACAGACATGTATTGGGCACGAAGCCGGATTCTTGAATATCTGAACGAAGTGTCGGGCAAACTGCCTGAGGGAGTCACGCCAACTTTAGGCCCTGACGCAACAGGGGTTGGGTGGGTCTACCAATATGCGCTGGTAGATGAATCTGGGAACAATGATTTAGCCGAACTTAGATCTTTTCAAGACTGGTATCTTCGTTACTGGCTTGAATCGGTTCCCGGCGTTGCAGAGGTGGCAAGCGTGGGGGGATTTGAAAAGCAGTATCAGGTGGCGATAGCTCCCAATAAACTAATCGCTTACGACATTCCGTTAGAAAACGTTATAACGGCTATCAGGAGGAGCAATAACGATGTAGGCGGCAGAGTTGTCGAGTTTGCAGCCACTGAGTATTTCGTTAGAGGTCGTGGATACATAAAATCT
>JBBDIN010000131.1:0-14377 GCA_040880385.1 Thermodesulfobacteriota bacterium
GCCTATAAATAAGCTCATTGTAAAACCAATACCGCAGAGTATGGATGTTCCGTACAGTAATCGCCAGTTTATGTCTGAGGGCAATTTAGCAAGCCCTAATTTTACCGCAACAAAAGAGAATCCAAAAACTCCAATCTGTTTCCCTAATATCAGCCCCAAAGCTATACCAATAGGTATTGGTTCAAATAATTTTCCTATCGACATACCTTGAAGTGATACTCCTGCATTCGCAAAGGCGAATAGCGGCATTATTCCAAATGCTATCCATGGGTGAAGTGAATGCTCCATCTCTCTAAGTGGGCATGGCTCGTCTTCATTTGTTCTAAGGGGTATCGCAAATGCAAGCACCACACCTGCTAAGGTTGCATGGACACCCGATTTTAAAACGCAAATCCAGAGTATAATTCCGACTACGACATATGCTGCCGTTCTTTTTACACCCAAGAGGTTCATAGCAAACAAAGCTGCTATTGCTACAGCGGCAAAGATAAGAGATGTAACCGAGAGGTCGCCTGAATAGAATATTGCAATTATTACAATTGCGCCTAAGTCATCTATTATTGCTAGTGTTAATAAGAAGAGTTTTAAAGATAGAGGTACTCTAGAGCCTAGCAGTGCCAATATTCCTAATGCAAAAGCTATATCTGTTGCAGCGGGTATTGCCCACCCACTTAAGGATGAGGAATTGGTCAGATTAAATAACACATATATCAAAGCCGGTATAGCCATTCCGCCTATTGCTGCAAAGCCGGGTAGGGCAACTTGAGAAAGACTCGATAGTTGACCGTCTAAGATTTCACGCTTTACTTCAAGGCCGATTAGAAGAAAGAATATGGCCATAAGGCCGTCGTTTATCCATAACAAGAGCGGCTTCGCAAGATTAAGGGCTCCAATGCGGATTTCTACCGGAGTGTCTAAAAACAGATCATACAAGCCGGAGAGGGGTGAATTGTTTGCTATTAGTGCAAGTACAGCGGCTCCAACAAGTATAATGCCGCTTGCAGATTCAAGTTTCAGGAATTCCCGTATTGCTTCTAAAGCTCGAATTGGCTTAACGCTCATTAAATGTAATCCCCCCGGAAGTTGAAAAAAATTATACGCTACTAGTCTGTATTATCAAAACAGAAAAATGATATGTGCATAGTTAAAGGCTGTCTTATCGTTTTGTAGAAAAATCTAAGTTGTGTTAATATCCATATTCATATTGTTTTTGTCGGAGTTTGAAATTGGAAATGGGCTATTTTACAATGCCTCTACACCCAGCGGGTAGAGACCTCTCAGAGACTCTTCAAGAAGATTTAGAGCAGATTGTTCTACTCGATAAATTAGGCTTTAGAGAGGCATGGATAGGGGAGCACTTTACTGCGGGATGGGAAAACATAGCTGCTCCTGATCTGTTTATCGCAAATGCACTTCCACTGACAAAAAATATCATTCTTGGAACCGGTGTTTCTTGTCTTCCGGATCACGACCCTTTTGTTCTCGCTCATAGGATTGCAGTGCTGGATAATTTGGCTAAGGGCAGATTTCAGTGGGGCGTGGGCGCAGGGAGTTTTATCGGAGATTTTGAAGTTTTTAATATCGATCCTAGATCAGGTGAACAGCGTGATCTGACAAATGAATCATTGGCTTTTATTTTGAATTTGTGGAATGATCCAAAGCCTGGGAAATATAGCAACAGCAGGTGGAATTTTACAGTTCCGAATCCCCAGCATGATGTTGGGTTAGGTGTTCATACTAAGCCTTATCAAAGACCCCATCCTCCAATTGCAGTAGCCGGTATTACAGAGAGCTCTAGCACCTTAAAAATAGCGGGTGAAAATGGCTGGATACCTATGAGTATTAATTTTGTTACTAGTAATGTTTTAAGATCTCACTGGGAGTCGGTAGAAGAGGGCGCGCTTAATTCAGGCAAGACTCCAGACAGATCTAAATGGCGAATAGCAAGGGACATCTTTGTTGCTGAGACCACAGAGGAAGCCCGAAAGTTAGTTAAAGAAGGCACATTGGCTAGGGATTTTACAGATTACTTCTTTAAAATGGTCCCTAAAATCAGGGGTAATCTAAACTTGTTTAAAGCAGATAAGTCCATGCCCGATTCTGAAGTCACAATTGACTACATGATAGATAACTTGTGGATTGTAGGAAGCCCGCAAGATGTAGTTCGCCAAATTGAAGAACTCTATGACAAAGTAGGTGGATTTGGAGTTCTACTTGTTATGGGACACGAGTGGGACCCTAAAGACAAGTGGATCAGGTCTATGGAGTTGTTAGCCAAAGAAGTGATGCCTAAGTTAAAGTTTTAGATTGATCGGGATTAAAAACCTATTCGTTCAGCTCAATTATAGTTGGGGTGCTCTCCTCTTTAATACGATTGGAGTTAATGACTTTGTTTATACCTTCAGATTTAACAACTGAAAGCCCGTTTAAATTAAGTATTACATCAAAAAATTTTAGGAAATCTTCTTTCTTCATTCCTCCCTCCGGGGTAATAATGCTCACTTTTTGAGGTTTTACTGATTCGTCTAATATATATATTTCATCATTGATCTCGCTTACTGTTTTAATTAATTCAACTAAATCCATATTGTTTTGAACCTGCACAAATCCATCTTCAGAAACGTTTTTAGTGTCCTCATCTGCGGTGCTTGAATCTGTATTTTCAGAAATAGCTTTATGAGCGGGGATGCAAATATAAACTGAAAGAATTAAAGCAAATATTGTAGCAACTTGTATAAGTTTTAGAGACGAGAGGTTAATTTTCATAGGATATAAAGATCAATGTAAATTCCCAATTTTTTACTATCCTAACACATGGCAAAAAATATCCTACGAGAATTTTCAATACTCATCATTTGATTTGATTCCCTTTACCCTTTCAGATCTGAAATCTTTTCTTTCTAAAGCTCTTCTCCACAACCTCTTCTCTTCGGGTGTTTCAGGGTCAAACTCAGGAACAGGTTTGGTAGAGCCGTCCTCGGCAATATGAACAAAACTTAAAAAAGCAGTACAAGTATGTCGCTGCTCACCTGTTAAAACGTTTTCCGACAACACTTTGATCCCAACTTCAAGTGAGCTTTGGCCTACATAAGTAATGCCTGCTTTAAAGGTGATTATATCACCTATTCTTATAGGGGAGTAAAAGTATAGGTCATCAAGAGAGCCTGTTATCATGACCCCTTTAACAAACCTCATTGCTAAAATAGAAGCCGCCTGATCTATATCCATTATCAACTTGCCCACTGCCATAAAGTCTCCGTGGAATGTGTCCTCCGGTAGGACAATCTTGGTAGTTTCCAGGTGCTCTCTAACTATCTCGGTTTCATCAATAACGTTTCTGGCCTGATTATCCCTCTTCGCAACCTGAGCAAGGCGTTCGTCTTTTCTTTTTTTAGCCTCTGTATATATAGCCATTTCCTCACTGTTTGAAGGAGTGATTTTCTCTGCAATCTTACGCGGCTTTCCGTTTTTATCTACTGCCACAAATGCTAGATGTGAAGATGTCGTTAGTTTCTGGTCCCCGGTTTCAGGGTTTTCGGAATAAACCTTGACCCCAATTTCCATTGAGCTTGAACCAATATATTCAACCCAGCTTTCAAGAGTCACTATTTCCCCAACCATAACGGGGTTTAGAAAATCGATGCTATCAGTTGCGCCTAAAACAGTAATTCCTTTAGAGATTAGAGACGAATCGATGGTTGCAGCCTGCATTATCCAGTCCATCAGCCTGCCACCGCTTAGTCTGTTGTGTACGCTGGCATGCTCGGGAAAGACAAACTGAATCATCTGACGTTTTGTTTCTGCAATTGATGGCATATAAGTTTCCTTTAGGTTGTTGTATCTTCTGTATTTTCTTCTTTTTGTTCTGCTCTATAAGTGTGTACATCCATTTGCGGATAAGGGATAGAGATTCCATTTTTATCAAACTCAAGTTTTATCTTTTCAGTTAAATCGAATTTAACCGGCCAGTAATTAGATGAGCTTACCCACGGACGTACATATATGTTTACACTGCTGTCGGCAAGCTCTCCTACAGCTAGGTCATATACTGGAGTATTTAGTATACGGTTTTCAGATTTGAGAAGTTCTTCAATGATTCTCTTTGCTTTTGCTATATCGTCATCATAGCCGATGCCAAACACCATATCTATTCTTCTGGTACCTGTGGCGGAATAGTTGGTTATTACACCTGAGTAAATTGCGCCGTTTGGAACAATTACCTGTTTGTTATCGGGAGTTATAAAAGTGCTGCTGAATATATTAATCTGCTTCACTGAGCCAGATGTGCCTCCCGCCTCTACAAAATCTCCTTCTTTAAATGGCCTAAAGACTAAAAGCATGACCCCCGCCGCAAAATTCTGCATTGAGTCTTTTAATGACAGCGCTACTGCTAGACCAGCGGCACCAATTAGGGCAATTAATGATGTGGTGTTGATACCTAATTTGCTAATCGCTGCTATTATAACTAAAAGCAGTAATAGCCAGTTAACAATTGTCGAAATGAAGTTTACAAGTATGTTGTCCATGCCTGATTTTGTAAGGAACTTCTTAGTTATTGCAGAGAGTTTGGATGCTATATAACGCCCAATGATAAAAATTAATAGAGCATACCCAATATTCAATCCCCAAGGTTTAAGATAGTTCTGAACTAGACTATTTATATCTATTGATTCAAGCATTGTCTTCACCGCCTATGAAGTTAAATTTATTTAACACTCTCAGAAAGCACAAGGGCTTCGTCAACCATTTCTCTAAGTAAATCAAGCCCTCCCTGCCAGAAGCCGGGATCTTTGATGTTAACCCCTACACGCTCTAGCAGTACCTCAGGAGCATCACTCCCGCCTGAGGAAAGAAGCTCAATATATTTTGGCACAAATACGTTCCCTTCTTTTACGTACATGCTGTAGAGCGAAAGAACTAATAGCTCTCCGAATGAGTAGGCATAGCAGTAGAAAGGCGAATGAATAAAGTGTGGTATATACATCCACCAATTTCTATAATCATCAGTCATTTCAACAGATTTTCCAAACATTGCACTATTGGCCTGAGCCCAGAGCTCGTTAATATTTTCAGTGGTAAGCTCGCCTTGCTCCCTTCTTGCATGGTGTAGTAATTCCTCAAACCTAGTTAGTACGACCTGGCGGAATACGGTTGCAAATATATCTTCGAGCTTCCCGCATATTAGGGCTAGTTTAATTTTAGGATTCTTCTCAGTCTCCATAAGCTTATGGAATACAAGAATCTCGGCGAACACACTTGCCGTCTCAGCAGTCGTTAAAGGAGTGTCTGAGTGAAAATATCCCTGCGTTCTCGAGAGATACTGATGCACGCCGTGACCTAACTCATGGGCAAGAGTCATTACATCCCTCATTCTGCCTGTGTAGTTTGTAAACACGTACGGATGTGCGCTCGGCACAGTGCCGTGGCTAAACGCTCCCCCACGTTTTCCATCTCTTACTTCAGCGTCAATCCAGTTTTTATCAAAAAACTTTTGAGCGATGGTTGACATTTTAGGCGAAAAATTATGGAAAGAGCTTAGAATAATTTCTTTGCCTTTTTTGTAATTTATGATTTCTGTGTCATGAGAGATCGGAGCGTAGCGGTCATAGTCATAAAATTTCTTTATACCTAAGAGCTTCTTCTTAAGCCCATAGTATGTGTCGACCATGTCATAGTTTTTCTCGCAAGAAGTCATCAGTGAATCCAGGGTTCCTTTGTCTATCTCATTGCTTAAATTTCGTGAATCCATAGGGTCATCAAAGGATCTCAGACGGTCGTTAAGAGAATGGTCCTGGACCAGAGTATTAAAGATAAACGTTAATACGTGCGCGTTTTCTTTGAGCCCCACTGTAAGGCTCTTTGCCCCTGCTTTTCTCTTGTTGCGGTCAGGATCGTAAAGAAGGGCTAGAATTTCCGTTTCAGATAGAGACTGTTGCTTTCCATTGAGTTTGATATTGAAACGGATATTGTTTAGAACCTCATCGAATAGTCGCTTGAAAGCGCGTGAGCCGGTATTCGCTTTTTCATCCAGTATCTTTTCTTCAGCCTCGCTCAAGCTGTGGGGTTTATACATTCTTTCTTGTTCTAAAAAGTGTTTATGAGAAGCCAAGGTTTTATTGCTAAGAAGAGAATCAACTTTTTTGTTGCTCAATTTAATCCACTCAAGCTCAAAAAACATTAGATGCTTCCTAGCCTCAGTAGACTTCTCCTGAATCATCTGTAAAAATGCTCCGTTTTCAGGGTTCCCAGTGTCTCCGGCAAAAACCAGATAGGCGAATGAAAGCAGCTTCCCAATTCTTTCGGATATATATTCCAGATCTTCAACTGCATTAAGTAGTACTTTTGGGGTTAGGTTTGTGGAGTTGATTTTTCCCCTGTATTTTTTCTCAAAACCCTCTGATTTGAGGAATAAATCACTAATATCCTTCTGTATTTTCTTGTCTTTAAGTCCCGAATATAGATCAGAAAGGTTCCATGTTATTCCTTCAGCGCCTGATTTCTTTGCTCTTGCTGCTTTTGCCATTTATGTGTCCTCTTCAGTGTTAGATATTATCAATATTAAGATGATGTTAATTGTGCTCAGATTAATTGTTGGATTTATCGCTAACCTTCAAGCAGTTCCCTAACTATTTTATTGACTACCGAACCATCAGCCTTGCCCTTGACCTTAGGCATTAAGACTTTCATCACTTTCCCTATGTCTTTCATGCTCTCGGCCTGGGTTTCTTCAACGGCAGATTTTACAACATCCCTTATTTCGTCCTCACTCATCTGCTGAGGCATATACTTCATTAAAATTTCTATCTCTGCTTTTTCCTGATCTGCTGCATCTGGTCTGTTTACCTTTTCAAATTCCCGAACTACGTCTCTGCGCTTTTTAATCTCCACTCCAACCACGCTGATTACAACTTCATCCGTAAGTGCTTCTTTTTTGTTGTCTATCTCTTTATTTTTTAATGCGGCCTGTAGCATCCGCAAAACAGATAGTTCAAGTGTTTTTTTATTCCTAAGTGCGTTTTTTAAATCCTCAGGTATTTGTTCTTTTAATCCCATTTTCATCTCCGTATTATTAATTGTCTTTTAGTTTAACTGGAAGACAGGCTTAATATATAATAATTCGTTACTCAACTACATATATATCAGGAAGATTACGACCCTCTTCGGCAAAATCTGTTCCATATCCAACCACAAATTTATCATCGATCTCAAACCCGATGTAGTCCACATCTATTGCAGACTCTCTAGGCCTCTTTTTGTTCAGTAAAGTACAAATTTTAAATGATGCAGGCTTATTAGAAAGAATATGATCTCTAATGAATTCTAAAGTCCCCCCGGTATCCAATAAATCCTCGACTAAGAGCACGTCTCTATTTATAATAGGCACGCCTAAGTCTGTTACAAGCTCTACTTCCCCCGGATTCATTTCATTCTTATAACTCGAGACCCTAATAAAATCGATCTCTGTTTTGAGTTCTATATTCCTTATTAAGTCAGCTACAAAGATAAAGCCTCCTTTAAGTATGCCTATAATTAGAAGGTTTTTACCTGCATAATCTTCAGTTATTTGTTCTCCAAGTTCGCCCACTCGTTTAGATATTTCAGATGAGCTTAAGAGTATATTGATTTCTCGCCCATTAATTTCTTTTACCATGAGTTTTAGTTTATATGATTATAGAAAGCTGACAATTAAAGTTGTTTTATTGCTCTAAGGCTGCTTACCATTGACTAAAGGCTCTGATATTCTATATTTTTTAACGATTAAGTTTCCCTATAAATATGAGGTGTTTTGAAATTGAGTTTTAAGAACCCACAAGAGCAGTTAGAGATTATAAAGCGCGGCACGGCTGAAATTATTTCAGAAGAAGAGCTTTTAGCGAAGCTTAAAATATCCGCAGAAACAAATAAGCCCCTAAGAATTAAAGCAGGGTTTGATCCTACTGCTCCGGATCTCCACCTGGGTCACTGCGTGCTATTAAAGAAGTTGAGGGAATTCCAGAATCTTGGCCACACGGTGATGTTCCTCATTGGGGACTTCACAGCTATGATTGGCGATCCCTCTGGAAGATCAGAAACAAGGCCTCCTCTTACGCAAGCGCAGGTTAAGGAAAATTCCGAAACATACGAACGGCAAGTTTTTAAGATACTTGACCGTGAAAAGACTGAAGTCGTGTTTAACTCCAAATGGCTGGGCAAAATGAGCGCAGCTGAGCTAATTAAACTCTCTGCTCTAGAGAATGTAGCCCGTATGCTGGAAAGAGATGATTTTGAAAAGCGCTATAAAAGCGGAGCGTCTATTTCAATAAATGAATTCTTATATCCACTTATCCAGGCCTACGACTCAGCAGAAATGAAAGCAGATGTAGAGTTTGGCGGTACAGACCAAACCTTTAATATACTGCTTGGGCGAGATGTACAGAGACATTTCGGCCAGCAACCGCAGATCGCTATTTTATTGCCGATACTAGAGGGGCTCGACGGGGTAAGGAAGATGTCCAAATCCCTTAACAACTATATTGCCGTTGAAGACAGCGCGGTCGACATTTTCGGAAAAGTAATGTCTATTTCAGATGATTTGATGTGGCGCTATTACGGGCTTCTAACTTACAGAACTGATGATGAGATAGATCAACTTAAATCCGCGCATCCCATGGATGCAAAGAAAGCTCTGGCTTTTGAATTAACATCCTGGCTTCAGGGAGAAGAAGAGGCAAGTAAAGCAAAAGTGGATTTCGACACAAAATTTTCAACTAGAGAGTTTCCTGAGGACGCAAGAGAAGTTCAGCTAGAAAAAAATGAAGCCAGAACGGTGCTCGATTTGGTTGTGGAGTCTTCTGCAAGCCTAAAGAGTAGGGGAGAGGCTAAAAGGTTAATAATCCAAGGCGGACTTAGCATCGATGGAGAAAAAGTTTCTGATATTAATGCACTCGCTCCTGATTCAGACACTCATCAGCTTAAAATCGGCAAAAAAGAATTTGTATTAGTAAAAATAGAAGCAAGTTAGCCTATAAGCCGAATTCTGTCTTGGACAATCATTCATCTGGGACGCTCATTACTGAGCGCCTCAAGCAACATACCCGGAAGCTCAAGACGGGCAGCCTCGTTTTTCCTAAGAAAAAGCACTTCCCTATTTTGTCTTTCTCCAAGCGGGGTTTACCGTGCCGCACCTTGTCACCAATGTGCGCGGTAGTCTCTTACACTGCCTTTTCACCCTTACCGGTTCTTCAAAGAAGAACTTAGGCGGTTTGTTTTCTGTGGCACTTTCCGTTGCCTCACGACACCTGGGTGTTACCCAGCGCTACGCCCTACGGAGTTCGGACTTTCCTCCAGTCCTTGCAACTAGTGCAAAAACCAGCGATTGCCCGGCTCACTTGCTTCTATTATGAATGATATTCATCGATTGCCAGGTTTGCAAGTCTATCTGCATCCCTGTTCTGTTCTCTTGGGATGTGTTGAATGGAAATATCTTTGTAGTTTCCAAATAACTTTTTAGCTTCTTTGTTAAGCGGGATGATTTCAGGATGCTTTACTTTCCAAATACCGTTAACTTGATTAGCTACTAAAAGCGAGTCAGTGAATATCTTTATTTTGTTATTTTTGAGGTCCAGCGCAGATTCGAGTGCAGTAATTAATGCAGTGTATTCTGCTTGATTATTGGTTTTAGTTCCGAGATATTTGGTTATTTCACGGTCTTCTAATTCAGCGCTCCTAATGAAGACACCTATGCCGGATTCCCCGGGGTTTCCCCTAGCCGCACCGTCTATAAATATCTCTATCAGATTTTTCTTGTCGGAAGGAATTGGTAAATTACCCTGTTTTAGCTTCACTGTTCTCTTCATTTTTAGAGGTTTCTTCGTCTTCACAGTAGAGAATTTTTAGGCAGCTTGGGCATTGAATAATTCTAGTCAGAGTTAATATCTCATTAAAAAGCTGTGCAGGGATATTCATATAGCACCCTGTGCATACTTCGTTTTTTGCAATGGCTAGTACTTCACCATTGTTTTTCTTTAGTATCTTTTCATAAAGAGGAAGTATTTCCGGATCCAGTGCTTCTACTCTCTGTTTCTTTTCTTGAACCTTGGGTTCATAAGAAGTCTTTACTTCTTCTAGTTCTAATGTGTATTCACCAATCTTTTCTTGATATTCAGATTCCATGCTAGCTAACTTCTCGGTTTTTTCTGCAATTTCTTTTTCTAGCTTCTCTATTTTTTCCATTTCATTGAGAAGGGTTTCCTCATGATCTGAGTTTAGTCTTTTTATTTCTGTAATTTCTTTCTGGAGCGCCTGGTATTCTTTATGGGTTTTTATTTCAAATAGTTTTTCTTCAGATTTTTTAATACTTTCTTCGTTTAAACTGATTCCATTTTCTAACTCAGTTCTAACTTTTATGAGTTCTTCTCTCTTGTTGTTAAGAATTAATAATGATTCTTTTGAGGATTCAAGTTCTTCTTCTAAAGCTGATATTTTGTTTGGATATTCTGTTAGGTGTACTTCTAATTCGCTGAGCTCCAAATCAATTTGCTGGAGCGCCTCGAGAACTAATATTTGTTCTCTCATTTATACCTCCATAATTTATCGACCCTAGATTTTAGTTTAATATACTGAGTGGAACTTCTTTGGATTGAAGAAATAGCTAAATTGTGAGTAACTGAGCTGTGTCTTATCTCTTTTTGTCTGTCCATAAAATCGCAAAAAACATTAAAATATGGGCCCACCCGGACTCGAACCAGGGACCAACGGATTATGAGTCCGCCGCTCTAACCAACTGAGCTATGGGCCCTCAGCATAATAATTTTAGCAAATTTACTATTGTAGATAACTATCCCGGCCTTGTCAATGAATTCAGCGAAAATCGACTGAAATAGTTCGTGTTTAGTAGTTTGTAAACCTTGGAATTGAAGTTTTGTTCTGAGGGAATTATACATTATGCAGGAAGACTTAACTACATTTTACCTGCTAGCAGCGTAATTCTTTGCTTTGAGATGTTTGTAGTACTCAAGTACTTTTGCAATATAATTAGTTGTTTCCGGATAAGGCGGTATTGTGAACCCGTGTTTGATTACCGAACCCTTGCCGGCATTATAAGCGGCAAGAGACAATTTGAGGTCCCCATCAAAATAATCTAATAAATCTTTTAGGTATTGAACCCCGCCCTCCATATTTTCCTTAGCATCAAAAGGGTCTTCAACGCCATAATCACTTGCAGTTGAAGGGATTAGCTGCATCATTCCCTGGGCGTTCTTTGAAGAAACGGCATCAGGATTAAAGTTGGATTCTGCCTTTATTACAGCTTTTACAAGATATGGGTCAACTTTGTGCTTTTCGCTAATTAATATTATATCTCTATCATATTCAGTAATAAATCCATTTGATAGATTCGCACCGCTTCGGGGCCTTTTTATTTTATATTTTGCCAGTGAGGCACGGTTAAATACCACAGTTGGCATTTTGTTGTCGCACTCAAGAGTCTCAATAGTTCCCGATCTCTCAATCAGAATCATGCAATTTGCAATCTCAAGGATTTTAACGTTTTCTGATTTTACGAGATCAAGCCTGTCGCCTTCAACATATTTCCCAAGCTCACCGGTAACTGGATTTTTGATTAATGCTTTAGTTGTCTTTCCATTTGTTATTGTTCCTAATATAACAAGCTGCAAGTTGGATTTTGAAACCTCAACTGATAGTAATTCATTCTCCTGGGTCTCATATTCAGGCTGAGTTCCATCATCCGCAAAAGAGCCGAAAGTGTCCACAGAATATGATGTTCCTGTAAGGGATAATATAAAGATTGGGATAACTAGTAACAACAAGAGGTCTTTATTCATATAGGCGTGCAACTCAATACAATATAGGTTCAGAATATATGATTAACCCTGAAAAGTAAACAATTAAAATCTGAGTTCATATATCCATTGCAAAGGGTGTTCTTGATATAAATAAAGGTGATAAATCCGAAGTTTCTATATTAGAAAAGAGCTATGACTGATTTAACAGCACATAGCTCTTGTATTTTTTGAATTTGATTTTTCTAAGTTTGCTTAAAACAAAAGTTTGTTCTTACTTCTTTTTAATAGGGTAGAACTTATAAGATTTAACCTCTTTGCCATCTTTCGTTTTTTTAACAGTACCTAGGGTGACACCCATTGTCTCGCCAATTATAAGACTTTCAGGGTCCTCAACTTCAACCTGAGCCATAACCCTTACTCCCTCCGGGAAATCAACCAAAGCTAGAGCATAAGGTACAGGAAATTCCGGCATACTTCTTCTTACCACTGTGAAGGAATGAAGCTCGCCTTCAGCGCTTATCATTTTCTCTTCTATTTCGTCTGAAAAACTTACAGGGTCAGCCATGTATTTTGGAAATGTCCAGTTGTCGGATTCTTTTGAATATCCTCCAACTAGTCTTACTTTGCCGGCATCATCAAACGCGAATAATTCGGGAAACATTACCTCTTCATTTTCTAAATTCTGAGCCATAACTGCAATATCTCCTTAGGGAAATTTAATGTGGGATATATATTACATCTATTTCTAATTAAGTCTAGAGTTTGGGATGGGTGCGTTTGTAAACGTTTTAAAATCTTTGTAGAATAAGAGCCGATGAGTCAAATAGTTCCTAGAGCACTTACAATTGCGGGTTCAGATTCAGGAGGAGGCGCCGGGATTCAGGCCGATTTGAAAACGTTTACCGCCTTTAAAGTTTATGGCATGTCTGCAATAACTTGTGTAACGGCACAGAATACAAATTCTGTTTTAGGAATTTACAATTTGTCTCCTGAATTTATAGAGCTTCAGATTGATGCTGTGCTAAAGGATATAGGAGTAGACGCAGTAAAAATCGGCATGCTCTCAACTAAAGAAATAATCAAGTCTGTTGCTGCAAAAGTAAAAGAATACGAATTAAAAAACATAGTATTGGATCCGGTTATGGTCGCAAAGGGTGGTGAGGGTTTATTGAATCCTGATGCTGAGGAAACTTTAGTTCGGCAACTTTTACCTCATACTACTGTTCTTACACCTAATATTCCTGAAGCTGAAGTAATTTCCGGTCTTCAGATCTCAACTGTTGAGGATATGAAAACAGCAGCATCAAAAATTAGAGCACTTGGTCCTGAAAATGTTCTTATAAAGGGCGGGCATCTTGATAAATCTTCTGATGCAGTAGATATTCTATATAATGGTGAGGATTTCTTTGAATTTAGGACTTTGAGAGTAGAAACTAAAAATACGCATGGAACAGGTTGTACTTATTCGGCTGCGATATGTGCGGGTCTCGCTAAAGGGTTTTCGGTTTTAGAGTCTGTAAAAGAAGCAAAAGACTATGTAACATCTGCAATTAAGAATTCGTTTGATATAGGTAAAGGGCACGGTCCGTTAAATCATTTTTGGGAAATTGACTAGAAGGAGTACGCTATGGCTGAAATAATAGATGGTAAAAAGGTATCAGAGCACATAAGAGCAGAAATAGCCGAAGGGGTTGAAAAATTAAAGGCAAAAACGGGTATAACGCCCGGGCTTGCAGCTGTTCTTGTCGGAGAGGATCCGGCTTCTGAGATTTATGTAAGAAACAAAAGAAAAGCATGCGCTAATGCAGGTATGCATTCTGAGGAGCACAAACTTCCTGCTGAAACTACTGAACAAGAGCTTCTTAACCTAGTTGATAGGCTTAATAACGATCTCAATATTCACGGGATATTAGTTCAACTCCCGCTCCCTGATCATATCAATGAAGCTAAAATCCTAAGAGCGGTAACTCCCCTTAAAGACGTTGACGGTTTTCACCCTTACAACGTAGGGCTGCTCGTCGAGGGGAACCCGAGGTTTATCTCCTGCACCCCCCACGGGATTATCAAGATGCTCGAGTTCTACAATATAGACATAAAAGGTAAACAGGCTGTAGTTGTTGGAAGGAGTAATATCGTAGGGAAACCCGTCTCAATGCTTCTTCTTCACCGCCACGCTACGGTGACAATATGTCATTCAAGAACAAAGCCGCTTGACGAGGTAACGAGAAGGGCTGATATTTTGGTTGCCGCAATCGGGCGGGCAAATTTTATTACAGCCGATATGGTAAAGGAAGGCGCCGTTGTAATAGACGTCGGGATTAACCGGAACGAAGAGGGAAAGCTCACAGGGGATGTTGATTTTGAAGCAGTTTCACAAAAAGCATCTTATATAACCCCAGTCCCAGGCGGGGTAGGGCCTATGACAATATCCATGCTACTTTGGAATACCCTTGAGTCTGCTAAGGGACCAGTTGAGTAATCCATAATATCTCCCAAATTAGGTATATAATTGAGTGCTGGAAAAAGTAATAATCCTGTGTATAACTTTCACTGGTTAGATATGCTTATTCTTCCCATATAGTGCAATATTCGGT
>JBBDIN010000132.1:0-13881 GCA_040880385.1 Thermodesulfobacteriota bacterium
AAAATCTTCGAATACATTTAAATAGGTACCGAGAGTCTCGGGATCTCCAAGATCATAACCATATTTACCTTCCCATTTAAAGGTGTCCCCCTCTTCCCTGATTACACCCTGAAGATCTATGTTCTTTGATCTCAGTAAATCTAAATGGCTTTCCGGAAAATCCTTTCCAACCACAGCCACTATACCTACATCTGTAAACATGCTGGCGGCCAAAGAGAAATATGATGCAGAGCCTCCTAGAATGTTATCTTCTTTACCAAACGGTGTTTCAATTGTATCAAGTGCCATAGAACCAACAACCAGTAATTTCATTATATATACCTCTTTATTATTATTTCGAGACGATCTTTAGTCTCTTGGGTAATAGCTTCTTTTGGTGTAATTATCGCATTCTTAAGGGCATTACAACATGGGCATTCTCTAGATTCGCTAATTGCAGGAACTACAGTTTTTATAATATTCTTTGCCATCTGAACATTGCTATTCAGAGTTTGGATCAAGTCTTCGACAGTTACATCATCATGCTGCTCATGCCAACAGTCATAATCGGTAGCCAATGAAAGGCTAGCGTAGCAAATCTCAGCTTCACGGGCAAGCTTGGCTTCAGTTGCGTTAGTCATGCCAATCACATCAACCCCCCAGCTTCTGTATATATTGCTTTCAGCTCTGGAAGAGAATTGAGGCCCCTCCATACAAAGATAAGTCCCGCCTTTATGAACGGTTGCTCCCGAGCTTATAGAGGCATTGTAAAGCTCATCTGAAAGCAAGGCACATACGGGATCAGCCATAGATACATGAGCTACAATTCCATCACCAAAGAATGTCGAAACTCTAATCTTTGTATGATCGTAGAACTGTGAAGGAATAACGATTTGACCTGGAAAGATATGCTCTTTCATGCTGCCCACAGCGCTTACGGATACAATCCATTCCACACCCATTTTCTTCATTGCGTAAATATTTGCTCTAAAGTTTATTTCCGAGGGCACTAGTTTGTGACCGCGGCCGTGCCTGGGGAGAAATACCATCTTTGTATCGCCCAAAGTGCCTACGATTAAATCATCAGATGGGCTGCCCCATGGAGTATCAATGCTAATAGACTCAACATCCGTGAGTCCCTCAATTTCGTAAAGCCCACTTCCCCCGATTACACCAACAGTTTTCATATTCACCTCATGCATTAAAGAGCACTTAAACTAACATTCAAACTATTTATGGTCAAGAATTTTGGCTAATGGATGATGACCTATTATGCTTAAGAATAAAGATACTTCTTACTAAATCGCTTTGTGGAAGAGTAAACTCTTTGCTGTCTACAAGTTCAAAATCGCCTCCGATTTCCTCTTTTGCTAAAATCCACTCTTTGGGCCCTTTCTTTCCCCTCATAAGCACCATAGCTCCATTTTCAGACACATAAGGGGAGCTCAGTCTAAGGGTATTTGATATACTCCCGACAGCTCTGGTAACTACGTAATCAAAACTTCCTCTAGGCACTTTATTCTCTATATCTTCCGCCCTACCCCAGACTGCATGAATATCCCGAAGTTGCAGTTTCCTGATAGTGTCATTCATAAATGAAACTTTCTTATTTGCTGAATCAAGCAAAGTTACTTTGAGTCCAGAATGCACGATTTTAAGCGGTATCCCAGGGAAACCACCGCCCGAACCAATATCAAGGAGACTCCTGTCATTTTCTATAAAAGGAACTATTGAAAGTGAATCAATGAAATGATTTAACACTATCTCTCTATCATCTTTAATAGCAGTCAGGTTTATCCTTTCATTCCATTTCTTTAGATTCTCAAGATATAAAAGAAAAAGATCTAACTTGTCATCAGAAACTGTAACACCAAGCTCTCTTGCCCCTTCCATCAAAAAATCTCCAAGGCTCAAAATTGACTCCTTAAAAGCATGGGGTGATCCACAACAATGCTCGGCTTTCCCTTGTACATTTTAACTCTTCCAATTACTTCAACCTTTTTATCCTGATAGAAGCTCTCGGGCGCTATACCAAAATGCCCGAAATTCTCCCAATCATCTGGGAAAATAACTACATCGAGCTTATCTTCCATATTTAAGACAACAACCTTGTTGGATTTACGGGAACTTACAATCTTCCCACTAACAACTATTCGTTTTCCTTCATAGCGATTAGCTTTATCAAGATCCGTTTGAAACTGCTGGTTGCCATCGGGGGGCACTAAATATTTCAAATCTCCCCATATGCCTTTTTTCTTTTTCTTTGCTTCATCAGCAGCGTCATAAATAATTTCAGAATGCATACCATTTGGTTCAATAATAAGAACGGTCGCTAAACCCTCTCTTAGAAGCTCCTCATTTACAAGAACATCTCCCACATATACATAGGCAAGAAGCCTTCCATAGACATCGTATTTCCCCTTATCAAACTCAAGTCTGACTTTTTCCCCCTGAACAAAATCAGCATTAAAATCTGTGGCCTCTTTTGACATTGGATCCCCGGGGGAATCTTGATGTCCGATTTCGGGCGTATCAATGCCCAAATATCTGACACGGGAATTCTTAGCATCATCTATTATTACAGTATCGCCGTCTATAACTTTAAGAACTGTGTACTCTGTAGAATCGGGGGCTTTCTCTGTTTTTTCAAAGAAATAATAAGCCCCAAAGATTAAGATAAGTAAAAGGAGATATAAAATCTTTCTTCTATTACGATTCATCTCAAGTTTCCTTTAAAAACGTGCATTAAGAGTTATTAGGTGCAGCGAATTCACTGAGTTGTTGATGATTGGGCTCTTCAGATATTATCTTTCTGCCGAAGGTGAGAAATCCAGTATGACTAACCATCCGGTCCACAGGTCTTGTTTTGCCGGTGCTGACTTGTATATATCTGAGTAATAATTCAAGCGTTTCAATATATACGAAACCGTGCTTTTCTAAATTCTCAACACATTTTTCAATTTGGTTATAAGTAGGTGATAAGCTTGCAATTCTACCGCCGCCTCTTAGTGATTTAGCCGCTGATGCGATACCGTCCCAAGGTGAGGGAAGATCCAAAATAACTACATCAACATCCTCTTCATCAAAGCCATCTTGAGCTTGCCTTAATTTAAACTCTACGTAATCTGAGTATCCGGCATTTTCAATATTCATTTTTGCGTTATTGAGATGCTTTTCCCTAACATCATAGGCATAGACCATTCCGCTGGGAGCTACCGCATTTGCAAGAGCCATAGTAAGAGACCCTGAGCCTGCACCGCATTCAATAACTCTCATTCCGGATTGAATCCCCGTCTTTAGAATCATATAGGCGGCATCTTTGGGATAAATAATCTGAGTGTGCCGTTTGACCTTCATCATTTTGTCCTCAAGCGTGGGCTCAAGCAACAAGAAGGCGTGTTCTAAATTCGAATGTATTCTTTCGCCAAACGATTTTCCGATACAGTCACCAAGATTGATTTCACCTTTGTGCGTTCCCATTTTCTTATTCTCAGAAACTATGACAAGAAAAGTTTTTTCATCGGGGGAAATAATTAATACATGATCACCGGTTTTTATTTTCATTGCTCGCAAGAGTAATTCATAACAAGTTCATTTTCAAGATTCACTGCTCGGTTGAAAAAAAGTGAAAAGCAAAAAGCCCAAGAATACCAGGCACCCTGTTATAAAATACATCACCTCATATCCGAAATCCCTCGCAATAAGACCGAGCGGAAATGCCAGAAAGTTTATCCCTATACTGTAAGTGGCATTAAATGCTCCCATAGCCTTTCCTCTTTCATCCGATTTAGCTTTATCAATAACCAGGGCGCTTAGGGTAGGGTATAAAAACCCATATCCAATGCTAAAGAAGAGTGATATTAAAACTGCGCTTAGAGCATTATCCACAAAGTACATGGCAGCAAGAGATATTGAGACCGCTAAAAGACAAGGTGAGGCTATAAACTTTCTTCCGAGATTATCTGAAATACGCCCCCCGAATATTCTCACTGCTGTAACTGCTATTGTATAAGTGAGGAAAAAGTAAAATGCCGCCAGTCCTTTTGAACGTAGGAATGTAGCAATAAAGTTTAATATTGCCCCCAAACCTCCGGCAAGGATTAAATTGGATACGAGAATTAGTAAATACCTCTTAGAAGCTATTAAGCGAAAAAAACCAAACCCGTAAGGGTCGCTAGAGCGGACAAATTCTCCGTCTCTTGTAAATATAGTGAGAACAAATGCTATTAAACTAAAAAAGGAGGCATATATAAAAAACAAATGGAAACCAAAAAGCTTAATTACGAGTTCTCCCAACGAAGGACCGATTGCGTAAGATGCGATTGTAAATGCGCTGAATATTCCGAGCCCTTCCGCCCGTCTTTCGGGGGGGATGTAATCCGACACAAATGTACCGGCCGAGGTAAAGGCAAAAGCGAATGAGACTCCCTGAACAAAACGCAGCAAATAGAAAACTGGGGACAAGTGAGATATGAAGAGGTAGCCTAGAGTAGCTAGTACCATAATCCCATATCCTAATAACATAAATCTTCTTCTACCGTATTTATCTACTAGATATGCAACAAATGGGATTGCTCCCAGGGAAGTAATTCCAAACGAGCCCATTATAAAGCCAATATTAGCTTCATTGCCGCCTAAATCTTTTATATACAAAGGCAGGAGAAAAAATGAAGAAAAGTTGCAGAAAAAAAAGAAGTTAGCAGCTGTTGCTAGAGCGAAATTCCTAAATTGTGGTGAAGAGAAACGAGATGCCATATTATTTTGTAGAAATCCGTAAAATAGTACCTAGATTTTAAGGCGATCTAGAAATTAGAGATAATAACTAGATTCTTTGACAATGCATAATCACATGATATATTGTTGGCCTTATTAATGAGCCGTTAGCTCAGTAGGTAGAGCAACTGCCTTTTAAGCAGTGGGCCGCAGGTTCGAATCCTGCACGGCTCATACTAAGTTAGGTCCCCATCGTCTAGCCTGGCCCAGGACACCGGCCTTTCACGCCGTAAACAGGGGTTCAAATCCCCTTGGGGACGCATCTAAACTATTTGAGATATGTCTAAGTAAAAATTCACCAATATTTTACACAAACATAAAGCCATATTGTATCGGCTGAAATTAGGTACTGCTAATTTTATCTAACTAGCTTAGATATCTGTTTAAACTCATCAGTCCCTGCTGTTTCAAGTAATTGGAACAAGAATGTCCCGGTCGTACCTACAACAGCCCCTGCCTTTTCGATGAGATTGATACCCTTTTCCCAGTCAAGCTCACGTCTTGAAATTACAGCATCTGCAGGCACATATACGGTGTAACCTTTGTTCACCATATCTATTGCAGTTTGTAGTACGCATACGTGCGTTTCCACGCCACATAAAAGAACTGATTTTCTATCTATCTTGTTAATTGCAGATTCAAACTCAGGAGATCTTGCGCAGCTAAATACAATTTTTTCTACAGGAGAGAAACCCTCACCTACTGATTCTTTGATTTCTTCTATCGTAGGCCCAAGCCCCTTAGGATATTGCTCAGTTACGGTTACTGGTATCCCTAGTATTTTTGCTGCCTCAAGTAAAATCTTCATGTTTTTCAAATTAGTTTCAGTAATATCTTCAGGCATAGCTCCCATAAGCCGTTCTTGAACATCGACAATTACAAACGAAGTGCTATCTCTATTAATAAAATCCATTATTAATCTCCTATGTTGAATTAATACCAATTTTTTAGCACATCCTGGTACTAAATTCCAGTTTCAGACTTTATTTCAGAAAATCAAAGTATGTGATTATAAATTTTGAGTACAAGAAAAATAGAGGTTACAAAAACTTTTAGAGATATTTTAATTGGCTATGGGCAGCCAAAAGGCCGCCCATAGATTTTAGTTTTTAAGCTTTGTGCTTTGCAAATTCTTCTTCAAATCTTGCTGCAAGTTCCGCTGCTTTAGAATCATACTCCACCGGGTCGCTCCAGCTCTTTTTAGGCTCAAGAAGCTTTTCATCTACACCAGGACATGACGTAGGAACCTGTAAACCAAATACCTCAACTTCATTGAAAGAACCTTTATCAAGAGTTCCATCAACCGCTGCTGTTACTAGTGCTCGTGTCTGTGGCAACGGCATCCTATCGCCTACCCCATATGGGCCGCCGGTAATCCCGGTGTTTAGAAGCCAAACTGTAGCTCCACTCGCTTCAAGCTTGTCTTTTAACATTCCAGCATAAAATAATGGCGGTCTTGGAAGAAACGGAGCGCCGAAACATGAGCTGAATGTAGCTTGCGGCTCGTTTACCCCTCTCTCGGTACCGGCTACTTTCGCAGTATATCCAAGGGTAAAATAATACATTGCTTGTTCAGGAGTAAGTTTTGAAATAGGAGGAAGAACACCAAAAGCGTCATATGTAAGCATGAAGATTGTTTTCGGTATACCGCCAACACCTTCAGGAACTATGTTTGTTAGAGAATCAATCTGATAAGCTACCCGTGTGTTTTCAGTATGCTCAACACTATCAAAATCTATCTTCTTTGTTTCGTCGTCAATTTTTACGTTCTCTAACACAGAACCGAATCTAAGAGAAGCATTGTAAATTTCAGGTTCGGTTTTAGCGCTTAACTTAATAGCTTTTGCATAACAGCCACCTTCAAAGTTAAACACCCCATTATCAAACCACCCATGCTCATCATCACCAATCAATGCTCGGTCAGGATCAGCAGATAATGTTGTCTTACCTGTTCCAGAAAGCCCAAAGAACAGTGCGACGTCTCCATCTTTTCCAACATTAGCTGAGCAGTGCATAGGGAATACGCCTTGGTTAGGAAGAAGAAAATTTAGTGCAGAAAATGCAGATTTCTTCATTTCACCTGCGTATTCAGTTCCGCCAATAATAGCCATACGTTTTTCAAAATTCAATATAATAAAAGTTTCTGAGCGAGTTCCGTCAGTTTCAGGGTCAGCTTTCAAACCAGGTGCACTAAGAACTGTAAAGTCCACTGATTTATGCGGCAGCTCTTCGGGGCTTGGTCTTAGGAACAAGTTGTTTACAAAAACATTGTGCCACGCGTATTCATTAATAACACGGACATTGGTTTTATAATCAGGATGTGCGCATACCTGGAGATCCCTTACAAATAAGTCTTTGCCTTCATAGTAATCCAGAATTTTTTTATGCAATAAATCAAAATGCTCAGGGGAAATAGCTTTATTTACAGGTCCCCATAAAATATCATTTTCAGTTCCCGCTTCCTTAACAATAAACCTATCTGCGGGAGAGCGTCCGGTATGGGTTCCGGTATAGGCAACAAGCGTTCCCTCTTCTCCGATAATTCCCTCTTCCCTTCTTATCACTTCTTCATACAAGGTGGGAATTGGATGATTATAGTAAATATTTGCGGGATTTTTAATTCCATGTTGTTCTGCTAAATCTTTCTCTGTTAATTTCTGCACTTCCCTGATTCCTCCGTTAAATTATCTATATATTCTGATTTGATTAAACGTGCCTTGAAAGGGAGTAAATATTATACAAGGATCAGCATTTTGGCAAGAATATTGAGCCTTAATTATTACAAATCTCAATTTTGCTCGGTCTATACAATTCCCTTCACAGTAAGAATTAATGTATATAGTATAAGCAATTTGCAAAAAAGAGAGAGATAATTCTAGATATTTTAGCACTACATCTTTATGAAATCTTTAGGGAATTTTACAAATATGCTCAAACATACTTACATATAGAGTATATATGCAAATATCGTACTAATTTTTATTGATTTTGTAATAATTCTAGGGTTTTCGATCTCAATAGCACAATGGCGGCATATTTGACTTTAGGCATTATTTATGCTAGTTTACTGAGGTCTGGTGCCCAAAAGTTGGGATGGGAGAAAATAACAAAATGACTATTTTTAAAGTAGGGACAAAAGCAGTTTATCCTGCCCATGGCGTTGTTCAAGTCAAGGCAATTGAATCAAAAGAAATCTGTGGCACTAAAAAAGACTATTACATACTTCAGGTATTAGACAGTGATGTTACAGTTATGGTTCCTACCGAGAATGCCGATATAGTAGGATTAAGAGATGTCATTTCAAAATCTCAGATTACTAGAATCTATAAAATCCTTAAAAACAGAAGCAAAAACTCTGAACAACTAAACGGTCATCAGAGCTGGAACAAAAGATACCGCGAATACTCAGATAAGTTAAAGAGTGGGGACATATTTGAAGTTGCAAACGTCCTTAAAGATATTAACCTCCTGCAAAACGACAAAGACCTTTCATTTGGGGAGAAGCGGATAATGGATTCGGCACTGTCGCTATTAGTTAAAGAAATATCAATTGCAAAAAGTTTAAAAGAAGAATCTGTAACAAAAGAGATTGACAAAATCTTAACCACGAGTGATTAATCTTTCCCCCTTTTTTCACCTATAGAACATGTCAAATGCGATTTTAGACATAGAAACAGCCGTTAGGCTCAAAGGTTTTAATTTTCGCGCCTCTTCAAAAGTCAGTGGGTACAAATCAGGTATTCACAAAAGTTATTACAATGGAATAAGCCCCGACTTCTTAGATCACAAAGAATATAGCAGAGGCGATGAACTAAAACAGATTGACTGGCGCCTGTACGGAAGACACGACCGTCTTTATGTTAAGAAATTTGAGGACGAGGTTAATATGCGTTGGTGCATATTGATTGATAAAAGCGCTTCAATGGATTATGGCGACGGAGAATATAACAAGTTTGAATACGCCAAAAAACTTTGCGCAACTTTAGCATACTTACTTCTCAAACAGGGTGATTCCGTTGGCTTAGTGGCATTTTCTGAAGATGACATAGAATTAATACCGCCTAGGGCTGGAAGTCATTTTATCACACCGATACTGGACAAACTGGAAACACTTAAACCTTCGGGCTCGACCGGACTAAAAGATCCGGTATTAAAAGCGCTTGAGACGTACAGATCAGACGCATCATTTGTTATAATGTCAGACTTCTTAATTGATTCTAAAACTATAGAGCAAAGTATTAAACTGATCAGAAACTCAAGGAAAGAGATCTCACTCTTTCAAGTACTACACACTGATGAGACTGAATTTAATTTCAGTGGATCAATTGAATTTGAGGATTTAGAAACTGCTGAGAAAGTGATTGTAGATACGGGCTCTTTAAGACATATTTATAGAAAACGGGTTATGGAATTTATTGATAAGCTTAAACATATATGTCATGAGAACGAAACAAGATACGTCCTTTCACCGACTAATCAAACTATAGAAAAATCCCTTATTCAAATTGCGAATAAATAGAGAGAATCATATTGAATTTATCCTTCCTAAGTCCTTTATTTCTTATAGGCCTTGCAGCAATAGCGCTCCCGGTAATCGCTCATCTAATATCACGTAAAAGCAGTTTAAGAAAAAGCTTTCCCGCAGTTAAGTTTCTTATCTCTACCCAGGGGCAGCTCGCAAGCAGATCCAGAATAAAAGATCTAGTCTTATTACTATTAAGGGCCCTTATATTGGTATTAATTGTGCTGATATTTGCTAAACCCGCAGTGTTCTCATTCTCTCAAAAGATGGATAAGACTCCCGTATCAGTTGCAATTGTTATCGACAATTCCTTTAGTATGGGTTATGAAGACAACTTTAAGCGTGCACAAGATAAAGCCCAAGATATGATTGACTCCCTTCCCGATGGAAGTTTTGCATTTATTACCGCGCTAATCCCCGACAATTACAATGAATCTCATCTCTTGGAAAACACACGTCTATTAAGAAAATCTATAAATGAAATAGAACTGTCTTTTAGTTTCACAGACAATGAGCAAAGGCTACAAGATATTTTTTCTTATTTACAAAATGCCCCTACAGAGAAAAAAATAGTTGCCCTAATTACCGATTTTCAAAAGAATGGCTGGAGTAATGAGGATGTTCGCAAACCATGGCTTGAACTTATTGACATTTCCATTGGCACTAATTTACCTAATCATGCAGTATCAGGCATTGAGCTCAATTACATAAATGACTCAATAAGAGTTGTGTCTAGAGTATCTAATTTATCAAACGATATAGTAGCAGAGCTATTAACAATAACTCAGTTGGGCAAGCAAGAGATAAGAGAGTTTATTGATATTGAGCCCCAAAATTCAAATGCCCTCGAAGCAAGCTTTACAAATTACGATATATCCTTGCCAGGTTCAGGCTCTGTTCAGACTACACATGACAAACTCAAAGCAGATGATGTCAGATACTTCATTTCAAACTATAAAGAAGAATCTAGGGTATTGATTGTTGATGGGGATCCGAGAGAAGATTCACGACTTAGCGAGACTTACTACCTGGCCCGTGCTCTTGAAACAATATCAGAGAACGCGGCAACAAATATAACCATACTTGATAACAATAGTATCTTAAATAAAGATTTGTCTGACTATGAACTAGTATATTTGGCCAATGTCGGTGAAATAACTCCTAGCTTTGCAAAGGAGCTTGAGAAATTTGTAAATGACGGCGGCACAGTAGTCATATTTTTAGGAAACAGAGTCAGCATGAGGTCTTACAATGCTCTACTGAAAAACATACTGCCCGGAGAACTACTAAGCTTAAAAGAAGGCAATTTATCTCTCCTTCCAAGCAGTGCTTCAATCTTCCCCAAAGATATTACTGATAGAACCGACCAGATAAGGGTCGAGAAACTCTTTAACATCTCAATTCACCCCGAATCTGAAGTATTGTTTAAAGCAACGGACGACAGCCCTTTTCTAATTAAGAAAGAGCAGGGTAAGGGCAATATTTTTATGTTCTCTTCTACTGCAGATACCTCTTGGAATAATTTTTCTATAACTCCGGTATTTCTCCCTGTAATCAAGATGCTTCATGATCTACCAAATATAAAGAAAAACAAAAGCAGACATTATTTTGTCGGCGAGCCTGTAAATATAGAAACGATTGAAGGAAATGATAGTACTGTAATAGTTGATCCCACAGGCAAAGAACTTAAAGTGAATATAGAATCCGGTGAGTTTCAAAACACTTGGCTGCCAGGAATTTATAGGGTGGAAACGGATAGTAAACTTAACTACAGTTTTGCGGTTAATGTAGACCCTAGAGAATCTAATCTTGAGAAAATCTCTATTCCATCCATAGAAAAAGACCCGGCACTTAAAGGCAACTTAGTAAAAGTATTTAAGGAAATATGGCGCTATTTTCTTTGGGGTGTCATAGCACTATTTGTTTCAGAGGCAGCTTTTAGAGGAATTTTTTCTTAAGTATTAATCTAAGACTAATCAATCAAACTTATACCATCAATATTATCAGACAGTGGCTGACCGAGAGCGCTCAATATAGTGGCAAATATATCAACAGTTCTTACAAATTCTTTATTGACCTTTGCATTAAGGGCAAAGGGCACAATCATATGATCCCTAAACAACGCACCATGTGAAGAGCAGTGCTCAGGATTCTCATGCTTAGCTCTCAAATCATATCCAGGATTAGCGCTTAAGACCAGATCACCCGTACGAGGGCTTTCTAGTAACTGTATTATTTGTAGCAATGCATCAGGATATTCAGTATTAAAGCTATGAGTAAGCGCTTCTTCGGTGCTCATTTTCTTCGGCATTCCATTATAATTAAAAGGGTCGCCCTTAATCTTTTCATAAATTACATTTCCTTCATCATCAATCCAGGTGAGGGCCTCACCACTTTCACTCTTTACTCTAGCGCGGCCCATCTCATCAAGACCTGCCACTATATCGACTTCTGGTCTATCTACGAACTTATTGATTAGCCCTTGGAGTTCCTCATATGTAGATTTTCTCCCCCACCCATCTCTACTCTTTACATAAATATTTGCCATTGCGTTACCAGATATTAGGCAAGCGGCGTCAGCGTCAGTGAAATGTTTAAAGACATTAGGATAATAAAAAGTTTTATAGCCCTCATTATTCATAAATTCTAGCGAATCAAAATGAGTGTGTGTTTGAGTAAGGCCATGGTCACTCGTAATTACAATTAATGTTTCTTCAAGCCTTCCCTGACTTTCTAAGCTTTTTGCAAGTAGCCCCACTGTGTTATCAATTCTTCTATAGGAATCTAAAACTTTTCTGTGAAATGGATGATTTAAATGAGAATATGTATCTATGCCTAAAAAAACGGCATAAACAAAATCAGGCAGTTCCTTTAATGACTGCAAGAGAATGCGCTCTGCAACTAAATCAACTTCATCCGACTTATCTGTAAAATGGCTTTTTACCTTATAGTAGAGCTTAGAAAAAAGAGTCTTATCATTTTTTAAATTTATACCCCTGGATAGCTCGTTGAAAATATTCACACTTCTGGGGAATATTTCAAATACTGTCTTAAAATCTGTAGAAATATCACTGTTCATAAAATAAGTTTCGAGCCCTATGTAGCTTCTAAACCGATCAAAAGAGAGGAGTTTGCTGCTATAGGCATTTCTATCAAACCATCTTATTCCCGGCAAATTACAGCGTCCCGGATATTTCCCCAAAATATAAGGCGTGTATGCAGGTCCTGTTGTTGAAGGAAAAACTGTAACAGCTTTTCCGTAAGATCCTTTTTCGACAAGATACTTTGATATATTAGGCAGATCTCCACTTTGTAGTAGGTTGGAAAACACATCAGCCCTGGCTCCATCGGCCATAATAAACATGCAGCTTTTAAATTCTGTCATCATTGAGTCCCATGGAAAAGTTGTAGGTGTCGTTTGAGGATTTACAAGAAGTATTTGTCATATATTTTCCTAATTCCGCTTGTTATAGAGATATATTCTTTTTTTAATTTCTTCCCGTCATTATTTTTATCAAAATCGGAAGCTAATTTATCAAAATCACTTTCATAAAGCTCATTAATTGAACGGTCGTGAAGAAGTCTAAGCAAGTTTTCCATCTTTTTCAAAAAATAAAGACCTTCTTTTAAAACCTTAAAATCCTTATTCTCAATCATACCATTACCGTTTAGAGCATCGAGAGCGTATGCCGTATTCTGAACTCTTAGCGCTTCATGTTGACTACCATATTTTAACTGAAGCATCTGCACAAGAAACTCTATATCAACAGTCCCACCCTTTCCGGTCTTTATATTAACCTTACTAGCAGTTTCTTTTGCAAGTTCTTTCTCCATTCTGGAGCGAAGACGGTGGATCTCGCGATAAAAGTCTTTAGGAGAGCTTTCTTCGTACACAAAGTGCGTTACTGCTTCTATAATCTTATTGCCCAGTTGCGGACTCCCGGCAACAGGCCTTGCTCTAACTAAAGCTTGACGTTCCCAAAGCTGGGCGCTTCCCTTATGATATTTTTTAAATGAATCAAAAGAAGTAACCAGCGCTCCCGAGCGCCCTGAAGGTCTAAGGTCTAAATCAATTTTGTAAGCATAGCCCTCACCCGTTGGGACAGAGAGGACAGATATGACCTTTTGTCCGAGTTTAGAATAGAACTCATGATCATTACCTTCATAAATGAAGATAACATCCAGATCTGAGTTATAACTCATCTCATGGCCGCCTAACTTTCCCATGCCCAGGATGAGCATGTGCATTTTATTATTTTTGCCTTTCTGCGTTTTCCTGACAACATCCCATGCCAGTTGAAGTCCAACTTCCAGAACTGCTTCCGCTACCATCGAGAGATACTTGCCTACATAAAAAGGGTCTACCTCTCCGTTTAAATCCCTTAGGCATATTTTTAGAGTTTCTACGTGTCTGAACTTTCTTATTGCATCTAGTTTATCCTCGTAATCTTGTGCATCTTTTATAGTTGCCTCAAGGCTCTCAAGCATTTCCTCTTTGGAAGCAAACTCAGTCCTTACGTCCCTAAGCGTTATAACATCAAGATATTCAGGGTGTCTGATCAGAAAATTGGACAAATATCCGCTAGTAGAAAACAACCTGGCTAATA
>JBBDIN010000133.1:0-1119 GCA_040880385.1 Thermodesulfobacteriota bacterium
TCAGCAAAGGATGGATTATTATAATTAGCCTGTGACTAAAATCAATAAGGGGAGAATTATAATATAATTAGAGCTTATAATAGAAGCGTGAATCTAGATTCGAATAAAGAGAAAAATAGTGCTGAAAGTCAGAATTCTTCCGCTATACTTTATAGGTAGAAATAAAAATAAGTAGAGATAAAAGACTGGGTCCGGGGGTCTCTCCATACCTTACAGACTAAATCATACCCTCTCTATTAAATGAAACCCTCCTTTAATGAGATTATATGGGTAAGATTTGACCCCCCGGGCTCCTTAATTCCCCATTATACACCAATACATTTTATAATTTACAGAGGGTATTGCCACTAATAAATTAGGCATGTTCTAGAATTTAGAGGGGTAAAGCCTCAACAGAATATTAACTCTCTTCTTCTGGTTTTACTATAGCAAGTGTGTATTTATCCATGTCTATATACTTTCTTGCAGCCTTAAGCACATCTTCTTTTGTAACTGCGTAAATCTTCTCTGGGTAAGCGTTGTATTCTTCCCAGCCGATGCCGTATAGCTCATCAAACGTAATCTTAGCAGCCTGGGATGAATTTTGCTGGAGCCCTATTTCGAAATTTCCTACAAGGTAGTTCTGAGCACGTTCAATTTCCTCATCCGTTACACCGTCTTTTAATAGTAACTCAAGCTGTTCTTTCATCCCCTGCAAGGCCTCTTGCTCCTTCTGAGGCGCCGTGCCAATGTAAACCCCTACAAATCCGGGTTCTAGCCCCGGTGTATAAAAAGAGGTTACAGTGTAGGCTAGGCTTTTCTTATCCCTAAGCTCAAGAAATAACCTGCCACCCATACCTGACATGATAGTATTTAAGACTTCTATAGAATAGTGATCTTCATCATCAAGGCTAGGTCCCTGGAATCCGAGCAATATATGCGTCTGAGCTTTATCACGCTTTTTCTCTACTCTTTCTCTTATTTCTTGAGGTGGAGCATCCGCATTGATAACGGGATTTGGGGTACTACCTTTTTTCATTCCACCAAAATCTTTTTTAATAGTCTCGAGTACTTCATCTCTATTCACATTGCCAACAACTGTGATTACCATGTTCTGTGGACGTACATATTTTTCATAAA
>JBBDIN010000133.1:1129-13822 GCA_040880385.1 Thermodesulfobacteriota bacterium
CTCCCGCAAACTCTCACTATCAGCCGCCTTAACCGTATCAATGGTACCAAGAGGATCTAGTTTGTAAGGATGGTCAGTATAGAGAGTGTCCAGAAAAAGATTTACAGTAGTTCTTAGGAGGTTATCCCCCTGTCTGTTAATATCCGCAAGTATTTCACGCCTTGCGCGCTCTACTTCTTGTGGGGCAAAACCCGGATTAAGAACAACATCTGCGAATATGTCCATCGCGGGAACAAAATTCTTACTAAGAGACTCAACGGTAACACCAAAACTGTTCCTTCCTGAATACCCATCTACTTCGCCGGCTATGGATTCAATCTCCTGCGCTATCTGAAGTGCGCTTCTTGTCTCAGTTCCTCTTGTAAGCATACGGGAGACAAAATTAGATACCCCATTTGTAGATTGGTCTTCATACCTAACCCCACCTAAAAATGCGGCTCTGGCTGAAAATAATGGGACTGAATCGTTTTTCTTTATAAGAACTGTAATTCCATTATCTAATACATATTTTTGCACTTCACCGGAGTCATTGTCTTCAGATTTGTTTTGAGGTATTTCACTGAGCTCCAAAGTAGAATCTGAAGATGCCGTATCAACAATTAGTTCTTTTTCTATCAATAATTCACCTAAGCCATTTTCAGAGGAACCCTTTTGAACCTCTTTAGATGCATTTTCAGCAATACTCCGAATTTCCTCTTCTTTAATAGTATTATTGTCTGAAGGGAGCAGAAAACCCGCAGTCAAATTCTCGTCATTAAAATACTTCTGAGCAGCAAGCATTATGTCTTCTGCTCTCACCTTTGATACTTTGTCTAAATATTCTTCTTCATATCTGAAATCATCTGTTTCTACTTCATAAAACCCGAGCTTCTGTGCCTGACCTTGCATTGTTTCTTTTGTATATATTGCATCACTCTCAAGATTAACCTTAACCCTTTGAAGCTCTTCTTCACTAACGGGCTCATATTTAAGACGGTTTATTTCTTTTACAATTTCTGAAAGCGCCTCTTTTGATTTAGCAGGGTCAATGCTTCCCCCAACGGCAAAAATTCCTTCGTACTTAGGAGTAAACGCGTAGGAGTAAATACTGTTTACAAGCGCCTTTTGTTCTTTAATATTCTGGAAAAGCCTTGAGCTATCCCCACCGCCAAGAATATTAGACAGCACGTCCATCACCGGCGTGTCTTCGTGCTTTGCGTTGGGCACATGATAAGCAAGTGAGAAATATCCCTCCTGTAGAGGTTTGTCGATCACATAAGTCCTCATACCCTCTTGTGCTGGCTCATCTTCTATAACGCACTCAGGAAGCTCCCTTGAGGGATACTGCCCGTACAATTCTTCAATCTTGGGCATTACTTCTGAAGCTTCAAAATCTCCTACCACTACGAGCACCATGTTATTCGGTGTGTACCACTTTTTATAAAAGTCAGTAATACCTTCACGGGTGAAACTTTTCACGCTCTCCTCAGAGCCTATTACAGGCCTTCCGTATGGATGTTCTGTAAATGTGGTGGAGAACATCTTCTCGCTAAGGTTTCTTGAAGGTGAATCTTCGCTCCGTCTTATCTCCTCAACCACAACCTCTAGTTCTCTATTAAGCTCCTGGGGATCAAAAGTAGAGTTCTGCATTGCATCAGCTAGTACGTCTAGCGCAGTGTCCAAAAACCTGCTCGCTATTACTACATAATAGACAGTCTCGTCAAAAGAGGTGAAAGCATTTATATCACCGCCGCTGCTTTCTATAACTCTGGCGATCTCGCCAACTTTTCTTTTCTCTGTACCCTTAAAGAGCATGTGTTCATGAACATGGGCAAGCCCATATTCCCCTTCAACCTCACAAGCACTTCCTGTCTTTACCCATACATTTACGGCAACCACAGGGGACGAGTGATTTTCTTCAAGAATTACCGTTAAGCCATTTTCAAGTTGGTATTTAGTTATCCCATCAGATTCTGTTTCACCAGACACTTTGTTTGCATTTACAGTTTCTACACTCTGACTATCCATTGGTTTCTCCTCTTGATTACAAGAAACAATCAGTATACCTAAGATTAAAAACATTGATGAAAACGAAATTAATTTGGCTAATGATTTGTTTTTTTCATACATTCCAGATAATTGATTTGATATATTCACAATATTCATGTGGCTACCTTTATTCATGTTTTTATAATCTATACTAAGAAATCAGAACTCAGTTTTAGTAACGTTGTTAGTCTTAAAACTGATAAAAGTTTAAGTTGACCGAGACCAAATAAGATTACGTATAATAATATATCTAGGGGTTTTCAGAACACCACTACTTTTTTCAAGAACTGCTATTTGGTGTCTCTGCTTCATCACTAAGCTTGGGTTTGCTTTTTAGCTGTTTTATTACATACAACACCAATCCGACAAGCGCATAAAGGTAGACGATGAAAATAAACATTATTTCAGGATGGGTAATAATAGCAGCTAATATTATTGCGGCTACGACTAGGGCATTGAATGGGCCACCGAAGTTGAAATATGGGCGTTTATTATAACGAACGTTACTTACCATTAAGAGTCCGATTACAGGGGCCGCTATCAGGAAAAACCAAAGTACTCTAGAATCAGGAACGATATTCAGTGCTGTTAGCAACATAACAGGCGCAATCATCAATCCTGCTGCTGCAGGACTTGGAAGTCCCGTAAAGCTGAATTTTTCTTCATTGCCAGACTGCACATTAAACCTTGCAAGCCTAAGCGCTGTACAGACAACATAAAAGAGTACTGCCATCAGGCCAATTTTGCCCGATCCCATAAGAACCCAGGAATAGATAAGTACACCGGGAGCTACACCGAACGATACAAGATCTGATAATGAATCATAGGAGAGTCCAAATTTGCTTTCATGATTGATAAATCTGGCAAGTTTGCCATCCATCATGTCCAGAAACGCTGAGATAACAATAAAAGCCCCCGCCCACCAGAACCTTCTAAAAACCCACTCTTCAGATGCTCCTCCTCCTGAAACAGCAGCTATGACCTCAATTGAAGTCATTATTGACAAGAGCCCGCAAAACAAGTTGCCCGTTGTAAACAAGTTTGGTAGCACAGGCATTACCCTTTGCCGTTTAGACTTTTTTCTATTCTCTCTCATTTAATTTCCCATCCTAGTAATTCCTCATCCTAGCCAAAATAGTCTCACCTGCCCAGACTCTTTGGCCTACTTTAACATCTAGTAAAGATCCCTCAGGCAGATACAAGTCTACCCTGGACCCAAATTTAATAATACCAAATCTTTCACCACTTTTAAATTCCATCTCTGGCTCAGCGTACGAAACTATCCTTCGGGCTAAGAAACCTGCTATTTGTGAAACTACTATTTGTTTCCCATCAGGGGTTTCTATGAGTGTGGATAACCGCTCATTATCATCAGACTTTTTTTTCATGTTTTCGGGATATAACCAACCAGGCATGTTTGCAATATGAAAACTGCCGTGAGTGTACTTAGTAGCTACCACTTTGCCGGTTGTTGGCATTCTATTAATATGGCAGTCGTATACGGCAAGGGATATACTTATTTTCAATTCATTGGAATTCAAGAAATCTCTTTCATATGAATCCTCAACAAAGATAATTACCCCATCTGCTGGAGATAAATACGCATCAGGCTCATTTGGTATAGTTCGTTTGGGATCGCGGAAGAAAAGAACATTCAAGATCGCCAGTAACGCCAATATAAAAGAAAGAACTGTAAAACCAACAATAGCCGCGGCCCATGCTAGAAGAGCTAATATGCCTATGTAGACAAATCCCTCAGACGCTACAGGCGCCCGCCTTATCCTCATTAGTTCTTTGTTTTATCGACAAGTTTACTCTTAAATAGAGAGCTCATCATTTCACGGAGCTGCCCACCAATCTCTTCTATTGGATGCTCTTGTCCTTTTTTCAGAAGTGCATTGTAAACAGGTCGTCCCGCTTTATTCTCAAGTATCCACTCTCTTGCAAACTCCCCGTTTTGAATTTCTGTCAAGATTTTCTTCATTTCCTTTTTAGTCTCTGCGTTAACGACTCTAGGGCCTCTGGTAAGATCACCATATTCTGCTGTATCGCTAATGGAGTAACGCATGTTTGTAATGCCACCTTCATAAATCAAGTCAACAATGAGTTTTACTTCATGACAGCATTCAAAATATGCCATCTCCGGTGGATAACCCGCTTCAACTAAAGTTTCAAAACCTGCCTGAATTAATGCGGTTATTCCTCCGCAAAGTACGGCTTGCTCACCGAACAGATCAGTTTCAGTTTCATTTTTGAAAGTTGTTTCTATTATCCCAGCTCTTCCGCCGCCGATTGCCCCTGCATATGCCAGAGCAAGATCCTTTGCTTCTCCGGTTGAGTCCTGATGAACAGCAATTAGCATTGGGACACCAGCTCCATCTTCAAATTGACCCCTTACTGTGTGTCCGGGAGCTTTAGGAGCCACCATAAAGACATCTACGTTAGGCGGGGGAACAATCTGAGCGTAATGAATATTGAGTCCGTGGCTAAAGACAATTGCATCACCCGGGTTTAGATTATCTGCTATTGATTCGTTATAAATATCAGCCTGGCTTGTATCAGGCGCAAGGACCATAATTATGTCAGCCCATTTGCTGGCTTTATCTACTGTCATAACATCAAATCCAGCTCCTTTGGCTTTATCCCAGCTGCCGCTTCCTTTCCTAAGACCTATTGCGACATTCATTCCGCTGTCTCTTAAGTTCTGCGCATGGGCATGTCCTTGACTACCATAACCAACAATTGCCACTTTTCTTTTTTTAAGTTTTTTCTGATTTATATCCTTATCGTAGTAAACCTTCATTCCTTATCTCCTGTGTTTGGATTTTTAGCATCCCGTTTCATAGCCACAGTACCTGTGCGAGCTATCTCTTTTATACCCATAGGCTCTAGTAGTTCTATAAAAGCGTTAACTTTTTCTTTATCCCCCGTAAGTTCAAGCGAATAAGATTGAGCCCCAACATCTACAACCTTGGCTCTGAAGATATCTGCCATCCTTAATATTTCTGCCCTATTCTTTTCATTTGCATCGACCCTAATTAGAATCATTTCTCTTTCAACTCTTGGTTCTTCAGTTAGATCATCAACCCATATAACATTGACCATGTTATTGAATCTCTTGATAACCTGCTCGATTACAAAATCGTCCCCCGTGGTAACGAGTGTGATTCGGGATGTATCCGGATCTAGTGTCTCCGCAACATTTAAACTTTCAATATTAAAGCCCCTAGCGCTAAACAAACCGGCCACTCGGGACAACACTCCTGATTCATTGTCTACAAATAGAGATATTGTATGCCTCACTGAATATGAACCTCCGGAATTAATCGATTAAAATAAAATACATTTATAGGGGATGTAAACTAATACCCCAAGTGCTTTAAAAACCCCGTATTATACTCAATACTTCAAATTAAGTCACATCCACAGCGCCTAATATCATATCGTTCATAGCTCCACCTGGAGCAATCATTGGATAAACAAGCTCTTCACAATCAACCATGACCTCTATTAGAACGACTCCCTTTGTAGATAAACCTTCTTTAAGAGTTGCTTCTAATTCCTCAGGTTTATCAACCCTAAGCCCTTTGGCTCCAAAGGATTCAGCGAGCCTAACAAAATCAGGAAGAACCCCAAAACGGGAAGCTGAATAATTACCGTCAAAAAACATTGTTTGCCACTGTCTTACCATCCCGTGGTGACCATTATTAAGAAGCATTATTGTAAGATCCAATTTGTATTCAACTGCGGTGGAAAGCTCTTGCATATTCATCTGGAAGCTGCCGTCACCACTTACGCAGACAACCTGTTTATCCGGACAAGCAAACTTGGCTCCCATAGCTGCCGGGAAGCCAAATCCCATGGTACCTAGACCACCTGAGGTAATATGAGTTCTAGGATGATTGAATTTGTAAAACTGAGCTACCCACATTTGATGCTGACCAACGTCTGAAACAATAATTGCGTCATCATCGGTGATTTTACTTAGCGTATCTATAGCATAAGTAGTTAAAATTTTATCCCCGGTTTGATTATATCCCATTGGATGCTTAGTGTCCCATTCTTCAATTTGTGCGCGCCATTCTGTACGGTCTTTTTCAATTTTTGAGGGCAGCGCATCGAGAAGCTGCTGAAGAACTAACTTGGCATGCCCCACTATAGGGCAGTGAACTACAATATTTTTATCAATTGATGATGGGTCTATGTCTATATGTATAATCTCGGCATCTGGAGAGAACTCATCGAAATTACCTCCAGTTGCTCTATCGTCAAATCTGGCGCCGATTGAGATGACCAGATCGCTTGAATGTACTGCCATATTTGCAGCATATGAGCCATGCATTCCCAGCATGTGAACGTATAAAGGATCATCCTGTGGGTAAGCCCCTAAACCCATAAGAGTAGATGTAACAGGTATTTCCAGTCTATGGGCGAATTCTATAAGCTCAGGACTAGCATTTGCATGTATTATTCCGCCGCCGCCAAAAATTATAGGGCGTTTAGATTTTAAAATCATATCAACTGCTTTTTGAATCTGCTTTGGATCACCTTTAGTTGGAGGCTTATAACCTCTTAAGCTAATTTCTTGAGGAATAACCAGCTCGTCCTCTTCTAAAATTACATCTTTTGGCATGTCCACAAGCACAGGACTAGGCCTACCTGAGCTAGCGATATAAAACGCTTCTTTCATTATACGAGGAAGATCCCCAGCTTTTCTAACAAGGTAGTTATGTTTTGTACAAGGCCGTGTAATACCGATGTGATCCGCTTCCTGAAAAGCATCACTTCCGAGATAAGGTAAAGGTACCTGTCCTGTGAATACAACTATAGGAGAAGAGTCCATTTGGGCTGTTGCAATTCCAGTAACTGTATTGGTTGCAGCAGGGCCTGAGGTGCAAAGAACAACCCCCGGTTTCCCAGAAGCCCTTGCATATCCATCAGCCATGTGGGTAGCACCCTGTTCATGTCTGGTAAGAACGTGTTTTATCTTACCTTCAAACTTGGGCATTACATCATACACTTTGAGCACGTAACCGCCGGGAAGGCCGAATATAACATCTATTCCTTCTTCAATAAGAGTTTCAAAAAACATTTCGGCACCAATCATTCTAGCCATTTCAAAATTACCCCCGTGTGGTTTGTATTGCCCAATACTTTATTTGCTGTTTTTCAGTTCGTTTATTCGCAATTCCATTCGGTCTTTGAGCGAAAGTTTGATTTTCTTTAATCTTCTAACCTCTACTTCATCATCAAAAGTCAACCTCTCTTTTTCTTCTAGGTTTTTTATTACTTCATCTAGTTCTCTATGCTCGAAATAAATGTTCCTATATTCTTCGTCTTCCTCGAGAAGTTTTTCTATGTTTTCTGATTCGTTCATCTGGTCTCCTTTTTATCTCCCTTCTTTTGATATTTCTGCTTCAGACTTCCTTAAATAATGAGGAGCAAGATTCATTATCTCATCATAAATATATTTATTATCCCGATCCTCTTTAAATTTTCCAATTTCTGACAGAGCCAGATTTGAAGCTCTTGGAGAATTTGTATTAATAGGGCTAAACATTATACCACTGCCTAAATTATCTTCCAAATAATCCTTATAAAGTAAAGCCCCATCGCCGACAAAAATTGTATTATCCTTTATTATTTCAACTAAACCTTCGGGAGAAACAACAATGTCTTCTAGTATTCTTTCTAACTCCCCGTTATGAGAGCGGAATAGAGAAGCAAAAACCTCGCCTTTTCTTGCATCTATCACAGGACAAATATTATAAGGAGCAAAAGGCAAATTCATAGCAAGAGCTTTGAGCGAAGAAACACCTATCAAAGGTATTCCCAGAGAGTAGCAAATCCCCTTAGCTGTTGAAATTCCGACCCTCAACGAAGTAAAAGACCCGGGGCCTAATGACACCGCAACACCGCTTAAATCAGACTTGGCCATTCCCAGTTCAGAAAGTAGCCAATCTATGGAGGGGATCAGCTTTTCAGTATGCACAGGTCCGATGTTAAAATAGTACTCACCTAGGATGGTATCATCCCCTACAACCGCTATACTCCCCGCATATGTAGATGTCTCAATTGCAAGTATTTTCATAATTTTTCACTTGTTACATGCAAACCTAATTTGTTAATTTGAACCAAACTCACTCAACAATCTGAGCTGCATACTCAAACACAAAAAACTACACTGATTCAAAAATATGAATCACTTAACTACCAAGATTCTCTATCAATTTGAATATGAGTTTAGTCTAATGGTATCTCAAGATTTGCCAACGCAGTTGTTTTATGCAAATACTTGAGCACCCATAACCATTAAACCCTTACAGTCTAGATGACCTCACCCTTTAATTGCGATCAGTCGAACTAATCATGCAGGTGTATCGTCGTCAGTTTTTGTTTCTTTAATAAGCCCGCTGTGGGCTAAAATTTCATTTCTTAATTTTTCCATAATTTCAGGGTTATCTTTCAAGAAAGATCTTGAATTCTCTCTACCCTGCCCAAGCCTTTCTCCTTCATATGAATACCAAGTACCACTCTTCTCGACGATGTTGGCTTTTGCCCCAATATCTATCATTTCACCTGTTTGAGAAATTCCTTCTCCAAATATAATATCAAACTCAGCATTTCGAAAAGGAGGAGAAACTTTGTTTTTAACCACTTTCGCCCTAACCCTGTTGCCCATTACGGCATCTCCTTCCTTCACTGAGCCAATCCTGCGGATATCAATCCTCACGGAGGAATAAAACCTAAGTGCATTACCACCACTTGTGGTTTCAGGGTTCATATACGGAAGAGTTCCAATTTTCATCCTTATCTGGTTTACAAATATTACAAGACTATTGGATTTTCCCACAGTGGCAGTCAATTTTCTAAGTGCCTGTGACATAAGTCTAGCTTGAAGGCCCACGTGAGTGTCTCCCATCTCCCCTTCTATTTCAACCCTAGGGACCAGTGCGGCAACCGAATCAAGAACAATTACATCTACAGCACCAGAGCGTACAAGTGTATCGACGATTTCAAGCGCCTGCTCACCAAAATCCGGCTGGGAGATTAATAAGTCATCCACTTTTACACCAAGCTTCTGAGCGTAGTTTGGATCAAGCGCATGTTCTGCATCAACAAAAGCTGCAATACCACCTTTTTTATGAGTCTCTGCTATAACGTGAAGCGCAAGTGTGGTTTTTCCTGAAGACTCAGGTCCGTAAATCTCGATGACCCTTCCTTTAGGAAAGCCCCCAACACCTAGTGCTGCATCAAGTCCAATTGAGCCTGAGGATATAACCTCGAGCTGAGGAATAGGAGAATCAGCACCAAGCCTCATAATAGAGCCCTTTCCAAACTGCTTCTCTATTGATGCGATTGCAAGGTCTATTGTCTTTTCTTTTTCACTAGGCTTTTCTTTTTCCAGTGAGTCGTTTGTAGTTGTTTCTTTAGCCATAATACCTCCAAATTATATATTATTTAATAAACTTTGCCTAATCATGTCAAGTGTTTTTAAAACGCTTACTAGTTTGATTTCTTCCCTTGTTCCATGGAACTGGAATTTACGGGAAAGAGTCCCTTTTGTCTTACTATCCAAACCAATATATACGGTCCCAACGGGTTTTTCGATAGTCCCACCTCCGGGGCCTGCAACACCAGAAATTCCTATACCCAAATCAGAGCCTGAAATATGCCTAACTCCCTTTGCCATAGCCTCGACAACTGGTGCGCTAACTGCGCCATGGGCTTCAATTAACTCCATTGGTACCCCAAGAATCTTAACTTTGGCCTCATTGCTATATGAAACTACACCTTCAAGAAAGTATGATGAGCTTCCGGGGATGTTTGTAATTCTATGTGAGAGCAGTCCCCCGGTGCAAGATTCTGCAGTTGCAAGAGTCATATTATTTTGTTTTAGAAGCTCCCCTACTACTTCTTCCAGCATCTTGCCTTCAGTTGTAAAAACATAGTTGCCCAATCGAGCATTAATATCCTCTAAGAAATCATCCATTAGCAATTGTGCTTCAGAAGATGAATCTCCGAAAGTGGAAACCCTCAAGTGAATCTCCCTGAAATGTGCTCTGTAGCCAAGCTTTACATGCTCCCTCTCAATTCCTTCCAGTTTCTGAGCAACCTCTGATTCCGGAAGCCCAAATGTCTTAACAAGCCTCATGCAGGATTTCTTCATCTGAGGATTTCGTTTCTTGAGCTCCGGGATTATATATTCTTCCATTATTGCCCTAAATTCCTTAGGGACTCCGGGCAGAAAAAAGAAAATAGTATTTTCAATTTCATAGCTGAATCCTGGCGCAGTTCCCCATTTGTTTAGTAAAACAGTTGAGCCTTCGGGTAGATATACCTGCTTCATGTTAGTTTCGCTTACTTCTCTATTTATTTTCCTAAATCTCTCGGCCATCATGTCCAGGGAAGCCTGGTTTAATTCAAGCCCGACATTGAAGAAATCTGACGCAGCTTCAATTGTAAGATCATCCGGCGTTGGTCCTAGTCCCCCTGTTACTATCACAGCATCAGCTCTGCTTTTAGCAGTGTTAAAAGCAGATTTAAGTATAAGTAAATCATCACCCACGGTTGTATGATAGGCAACATCAAATCCTAGCGCGGTCAGCATCTCCCCAGCCCACTGGAAATTGCCGTCCTGGGTGAGCCCGCTCATTAACTCATCGCCTGTTGTAAGAACTTCTATTTTCATAATTTTTAGTTATTCCAAATTGTAGTTACAATCATTATTCAACTTTTGTCATTCTCGAATTTAGTAATCGGGAATCTATTTTTTTCATAAGCCAATCTTAAGTCCAGAACACCCATCTTCCGAGAATATGTAGCGTGATGCAGGAATATACCCCTGCCATAACGTCGTCCATTACTATCCCCCAGCCGCCCGGCAACTTCTCAAACTTTCTCACTGGATAGGGTTTAGCAATATCAAAGAGCCTGAACAATAGAAAACCAAGAAAAATATTACTTATGGTAACCGGCACTAATATCATCGTTATCAAGTATCCGCAGACTTCATCAGCCACCACCTGACCAGGATCCGTTTTGCCGAACACCTCTTCAGCTACCGTAGAAGCCCAGACTGATATCAAGATTATTACAACTGTAATTGCCAAATATAGGTAGAGTGGGGTGAAAGATAAGACATAAAATAATGGGATTGCCGCGAGTGTGCCGAAAGTGCCGGGTCCTATAGGGATTAATCCCACATAAAAGAAAGTCGCTATAAGTTTTGCAATACTTTTTTTCAACTAAGTTAGCACCGTTTAAATGAATATTACTCTTTTAAAAGGGAGTTTGCATTATTGACCGTATGTGTCAAGAAACATACCGAACTTAGAAGCGCAAATAGTTGTAATGCTCAAAATAATTAGAAACAATCGAAAACATATACATTCTTTTCATGAATATTGTCTTGAAAATAAAGTCTTACTCATAGAGTATATCCTTGAAATTCCACTCAAACTACGTAATATCTGTACAGCATTTTTATTAAGCTAAATTACAAGGGAGCACAATTTAACAATGGCAAACGCATTAGAAAACAAATGGGCATTAATATTAGGCGCTTCAAGCGGATTTGGAGAAGCTGCCGCCTTAGAATTGGCTAAACAGGGAATGAACATCTTTGGCGTTCACTTAGATAGAAAGGGTACAATGCCTCATGTTGAAGAGATCAAGCATAAGATAAAAGAATATGGAAGAGAGGCTGATTTTTTTAATATCAACGCGGCAGACCCTGAGAAAAGAGCCGAAGTGCTCGGCGAAATGGAGCAGATATTAGATGAGCACGGAAATCCAGGAAGTTTAAAGATTTTAATTCACTCTCTTGCCTTCGGAACACTCAAGCCTTATATCTCGGACAACGAGAAATCACGCTTATCAAACAAGAATTTTGATATGACTTTGGACGTAATGGCGCACTGCCTTGTTTACTGGACTCAGGAAGTTGTGGCCAGAAAGCTGATGAACGAAGGCGGCAGAATTTTCGCTATGACCAGCGCGGGTGGACATAGGATTTGGCCGACATACGGCGCTGTATCAGCCTCAAAGGCAGCGCTCGAATCACATATACGCCAGCTCGCATATGAGCTCTCACCAATGGGAATAACTGCTAATGCTATTCAAGCCGGAGTCACTCTAACACCGGCGCTTGAGAAAATCCCGGGAAACGAAGAAATAATAAAACACGCAACCGCTGTAAACCCCGCTAACAGACTCACCACTACAGAAGACGTTGCTCAGGCTATAGTTGCGCTTAGTGGCCCTGGTACACATTTTATTACAGGTAATGTAATAAAAGTAGACGGCGGCGAGGATCTAATCTAATCAGGAAATCACATGAGTAAAAAAGTAACTCTTTACAACACGCTAACTCAAAAGAAAGAGGAGTTAGTGCCTTATTCAGAAAACAAAATAAAGATGTATGTCTGCGGGCCTACTGTTTATTCTTCGGCTCACTTAGGACATGCGCGGGCTGCAGTCACGTTTGATGTAATTGAGAGATTCCTCACTCACCTGGGTTACGAAGTTACATACGTTAGAAACTTCACCGACATCGATGACAAGAACATAGCCAAAGCAAACGAGACCGGCGTGGCGGCTCACGAAATATCAGAAAAAAACATTCAGGAAAATCAAGAAGACAAGGCTTCAATAGGGGTTAAA
>JBBDIN010000134.1:0-13774 GCA_040880385.1 Thermodesulfobacteriota bacterium
TCCATAATTTCATCTGAAATGTATTTTGTCTTTAGTGTGGCGGTAACTATATCGTCAGTCTGTTTTATTTTTTTTAGTTCTAATTCACGCTCAACTTCTATTCCATAACTTTTCAGATGCTCATGCAATATCTTCTCACTCAAGCTTTGAGGGATCATTAATGCAAACGGGTATTTACTCTCAATACTGTCAAATGTAGCGCTCACTAAAGGTTTTCCCCGGTCGTACATATCAAAGGCATTGCACTCATTGCCCTCTTTTAAGAATGTGTCTACAATCCCCATGTTATCGAGTAGCTCAAGCGTGCGGGGATGTATAGCAAAGGCTTTTGATTTATCAGTTGGAGCCATGGCTTTGTCTATAATTCTGGGGGTGATGCCGTGGCGAAGTAACTCACATGCCATCGTTAGACCTGTGGGTCCCGCGCCTACTATTAATACGTCAGCATTTTGATTTGCAGAAGCTGTCATCTAATCCTCCATGTGAAATGAATTTGCCCTATAAGCTCAGAACCCTTTTAATCAAGGACTGGGGTTTTGGGAACATCCAAAAACTTAAAAACAGTGAAACAATACCAAACGGAAGAATTTTTGAAACATCATCATTTATAAATGATATTGCAGAGCCGAATATAACTATAAGCTCGTTTAAAATCAAAGTTAGAATAGTTATCTTCTGAAGCTCAAACATTAGGGAGTATATTCTTAACTCTGCTGCGGATAGAGAATTGAGCTGAGCGAGTTTGCTTGTATCAATTTCTTTAGTCCTTGGATTTTTAGCCAACAATTCAATATCGACATCTTTACTCAAGAATCGCTTAAGATATTTATCTGAAAGTGCATAACGATAATAAAATATCGACCCCAGCATTGCGATACCGGCGAGAACGTATATCAATAATTCTATACTGCTGGTTATAGAGGTAGTTAAAGCTTTATTTCCGCCCACAAAAATATATACAAAACCTATATAGAAAATAATGGAGCCTATGATAACAAACCAGAGTATTTTTTGTACGAGTATTGGAGGACGAATTAATTCTTTTAATTCTTCAGAGATCATAATTCCCTTTTTATCATAGGATTGGTTTTATAAGATTATACATAGCTGTTGGGTAGAATTGAACCGCACTAAATATTTGAATAGAAACAAGGGTTACTCTAATTCTTTAGCCCCTACCTCACTTGGTCTAACAAATTGAGAAAGTGGGCCCTCAGGGTTAATTATATCTTTCAGATATTCATAAGCTATTGTAACAAAAAATGCTCCGTCTGAATATGGGCCTACTGCGTATGGGGCAAATGCAAACTGAATGCCTCGTGGAGATAGAGCAAACGGTCCTATTTCATCCTCTTTGAGTGATGTTATTTCTCCGTTTACCACCCATCCAGCTTTTTGTTTCTGAAGATCTTTTATAATTAGCTCAGATATAACTGTTACATAATTTGTCTCTTTTTTAAAAAGATCCGACAGTTTTAATAGTTTTGAATCTCCGTCATTAATAGAATAGTTAGAAGACACAAAGTATGTATTGCCGTGAGCGCCGCCAGTGTAGGAATAGACCAGCCCGGTGAAGCTTACTAGCTTTTCTGAGTAATATTCTATCGAGTAGTCGTAAGTGAATAACCAGGTGCTTGTGATTACATCGGTCATAAATCCTTCTTTGGCGTCTTTCTGGAATTCTTCTAGAGCAGGCTTCATTCTCTCTCTGAGTTTGGTAGAAACATTTTGAATGACTTCATCTTTTGATATCAATTGAGGATATGACCATTTTGCTTCACTGTACTTGCCTTGCTTTATAATAGAGAAATCGTAGTTGGCGACTTTGGTAAGCATAAAAGGAAGTTTGTTTTTCTCATCAACGCTTGACCATGTCCCTTCAATTGTAAGTCCCATGCCCACAGCAATAGGTGTGAATGTGCCGTTAAATTCCCCAGTTTTCTTTTTCTTATCCCCAATCTCAGATAATTTGATTGTGGACTCTTTGAGGGTTACTTGCCCGGATAAGGATAGGGGTATTCCCTTTTTATCGTAATAATAAGAACCCCTCATCTCACTACCATCCAAAGACAGCTCCATTTGTACAGGAAGATTTTCGCCTATATTTCCAATGTAGTAATATTTAGTCTCACTTTTATCTTCTGCAGAGACTAGGACAGAAAAGAGTAGAAAGGTTAGAACTGTTAGGAATAGAAAATATTTTCTCATAATTTCACCAATAATTTTGGTCTAATCCTCAATTGCTAAAATCTCTATCATTTGCTCATGAACGATTGAATTGGAGGCCAGAATTTCCTTCTCATAAATACTGTATTCATCACCTGTAAATGTGCTTACTTGGCCGCCTGCCTCTTTTAAGATTAAGACAGCCGCCGCGGTGTCCCATGGATTGAGTCCAAGCTCCCAAAATCCATCAAACCTCCCGCACGCTACATAGCAAAGATCAAGCGCTGCCGAGCCGTCACGCCTCACAGCTCTGGCCCTTCTTATAAAATTGCCAAAGTGTTTAATATTTGCCTCGACCATCCACTCAACTTCGTGCATAAAGCCTGTGCATACATGGCTATGCTCGATTGCATGGGATTTAGAGACAGTTATGGATTCTCTGTTTAGGAAAGCGCCCTTCCCTTTTTCAGCCGTAAACATCTCGTCTTTTACTGGATCGTATACCAACCCAACCTCTACCTCTCCGTTAATTTCTAGCGCGATCGATATTGAGAAAAAAGGATACGCGTGAGCGTAATTAGTAGTCCCATCAATTGGATCTATTAACCAGAGATGTTCAGATTCGCTTGAGTCTCTTCCCGATTCCTCCGCAAAAATCGCGTGTGAGGGGAAACTACTTTTAATGTTGGAGATAATTATCTCTTCTGAGAGTTTATCCACTTCTGTTACGAGGCTGTTTTTAGCTTTGAATTCAATTTCTTTAACCTTGCCCAAATTTTCCAAGAGTATGACCCCTGCTTCTCTTGCAGTCTTTTCAGCAACTTCTAGATAGTTCACATCCGCTCCTATTTTAATAGTAAATGTTCAAATTTTTATTAGTGTGTTCTTAACTAAAAAGCTTGTTATCGCAAATTTAACTTGTCCTAATCCTGGCGGCCTTCAGGAATAATTATCCAGCCCAGAAGATATACGATCACAGCTACACCTAAACTAAATATTGCTAAAGCAGCTACACCTAATCTTACCAGTGTTGAATCTACAGAGAACATTTCACCTAATCCTCCGCATATTCCTGCAATCATCTTATCATGTCGCGATCTATAAAGTTTTCTTACTTTCTCGGCCATCTTATACACCCCCGTATTAGAGTAGTATCTAAATTATACCGAATATAAACGTTAATAGTCCGAATATTAACTTTTAAGAATTAAGAAAAGGTTAAGGAGAAAGATCAGTCCAAAGTTTCTACTATCTTTAATTGGTTGTAATAATCCTCTGACATTAGATCTTCTGCCTCTAGAAGATGATCCAAATATAACTTAGTAGGCTTTAGACCATCACGTGTTTTGTGGGGGTGGGCAATATAAGTCTTAATCTCTATATCATTTTTACCTTGATTTGGAACTCTTAGAGTTACCCTGTCATACTCGGCTGGGTAATGTTCATATCTATCTAAATTAAGCATCCCTTTTAAGGTAATTTGATAAAGGATGCCCTCAACCTGATCTTCTGCATTAGGAACAATATTAGCAGCGCCGGCATTTGGAGAAGAGACCGTCTTATTAAATTTTAAGCTGTAGCCCGGAAATATGAACAGCTGTCTTGAATAGAAGATAACGCCTCTATCCCTCATCCTGGCAGGATTCATGTTCGAGCCGTATGCGAAATAGTTTATAACCCGTGTTCGATCAACTTGTTCCATAAGACTAGAAGGTGACATTATTCAAAAGTCTGGATTTTATAAAGGCCATGATAAATACCACTTTTAGCCATAAGCTGTTCATGAGTGCCTAACTCGACCAACCTTCCTTCATCAAACACGGCGATTGAATCGAAACCGCTTATTGAAGGAACCCTGCTTGAGATTGCTAAGAGTGTGCTACCCTTCATTTCTTGTCTTAAATTTCTCAACACAAGACTTTCTGTCTTAAGATCCAAAGAGGAAAAAACATCGTCAAGAATTAGCACCTTGGGCTTTAGTAATATTGCTCTTGCCAGTGCCAGCCTTTGTCTCTGTCCTCCCGAAAGACTTAAACCTCTCTCACCAACTCTTGCATCAAAGCCCCCTGGGAACTGCATAATTTCATCGTATATTTCAGTGGTTTTGGCGGCGTTCTCAATTTGTTCCTCGGTAATATCAGGATTCATAAAAGAGATGTTGTCCTTTAGAGTTCCACTAAAAACAGTTGTTTCCTGTGGGACATAAATGATGCCGTGTCTGAGACTATCCCTTTTAATCTTTTTTATATCCAGGCCGTCGATAAAAATTGATCCGTCAGGCGGGTCTTCAATTCTAGTTAGGAGATGAAACAATGTGCTCTTTCCTGCACCGGTCGCCCCGGTGATACCCATTGCTTGTCCTATAGGTATTTGCAAAGAAACACCGTTAAGCACCCTATTTCCGTTATATGAGAAAGTTAGATTCCTGAACTCAATATTCCCTTCTATTTCAACATCTATGGCATTGGGTTCCGAAAATGATTTGGGCTTATTCGCCAGAACCGCATTGATCCTGTTTAGTGAGGCGTTTCCACGTTTTATAATGTCGACCGCCCATCCCATCGCCATCATTGGCCAGGTAAGCATGGTCAAATAGACCAGAATCGCAGCGAAATTCCCCAATGTTATATCTAACGTTATTGTATCGATACCGCCTAACCATAGAAATATTGCTGTTGCTGAAGCCGCAGCGAAAGTGATAATAGGCTGATAGACTCCCCATATTTTTATTAGACTCAGGTTTTTATCCAAATAGTTATTGCTCGACTCTGCAAAATCTTTTAACTCCTGATCCTGTCTTACAAATGCTTTGACAACTTTAATTCCCGATATTGATTCCCTTGCGCTCTCGGTAAGCTCTGAAAACGAATCCTGCACCTTTTGAAACCTCTGCTCGATCATTTTACCGAACATATAAATCACGACAGCTAGTATGGGGAATGGAATAAAGGCATATAGAGTTAACTGAGGCGATATATATAACATTGCTGCAAATATAAATACTAGAAGAAAAATTCCGTCATAGGCAACCAGAACTCCAAGGCCGCATGCGAATTTGAGTGTCTCAACATCATTAACCGTGTGAGCCATGAGATCACCAACTTTCTTTTCTGAAAAGAAATCAAAATTTAAGCTTTGAAGATGCGCAAAGAAATCGTTTCTCAGTGACTGCTCTATTTTCCTTGCCGCACCCATAATGAAATATCTCCAAAAGAACCTGAACACCGACATAGTTATAGCTATGATCAGCATATAAAGGCCATATTTGGATATATCGCTTATGGTTGCGTCTTCTAGAGTTAGAGCATCTATAACTCTTTCAATGATGAGTGGAATAGAAAGCTGGCATATATCTACTAGCGATAGTGCTACCAGCCCGGCCAAAAAGGAATATTTATATTTGAGAAGTAGAGAAAAGAGAGTTTTCTTTTTATTCATTAATCAGGCATGAAAAATTTCGTAGAATTATCGTGCTATTTTCAATATTTCCGAGAAAGTTAGTATACCTGAATAGAAATCTATGATCTTAATATAGAAAATCCCATCTAGTTAAGAGCTAGATGGGATTTGAGAGTTTATTAGTTTTGTTATCTGTGTTCGTAAAATATAAGACTCTAAATTACGGCCTGATGTTTACCGGCCTTTCGTAAACTTTAATTACCTCTCCATCAGGAGCATAGTCGGCAGCAAACCAACCTTTAGTTTCTTCGTTCCCACCTATTCTATATGCAACACTAATTTTTTCGACATTACCTTCATTTGATAATTTTTCTCTAACTATAATTGCACCAATTGGAAACTCAGCGTCATCTTTTCCAATAGCTTCAAAAGCAATTGGATTTACATAAATTGTTGCTTTCCCAGGCCATGTCTTCCAGGTTAGCTTGTAATTTTCAGTTTGAATTAGATTCCAAACCTCAGGCGCTAATTTATCAGGCATAGATGCATCAAATTTCTGCTGGGCTTCCTCATGCATCTCTTCAGATTTTTCAACAACTTCTTCCCCTTGTTTGCATCCTGCAAATACAAATGAAACTGACAAAAATAATAATAGTAATAATCCCGCGCTTTTCATTATAGCCTCCGAGATATGTTTTTTTGATATATTATCATTAAGATTTATCCAATTGCAACTTAATTTAAAGGTTATCTTATAGTTTGCCATTTGCGAAGCAAAATTTTTGATTCGAGCTTAATAAATTCAACATGAAATCCCTAGAAATTGTTTTAGAGTGCCGATACTTCAAAGATTTCAGCTGTGAAATATTTTTTTTCTTAAACTAAAAAAAGTACTTGACAAAGAATTTTAGTTATAATATTATTTATGACTGACTAGTCAGTTCAGTCAAATTGATGGGTAAAAAAAAATGGCTAAACCAAAAAAATTGATGAATAAAAAAGCTGTACCAACTAAAAAACGGGGAAAGGGATCAATCCGTAAAGAAGAAATAATGAAGGTAACTGCTAACCTCTTTTCTCAGAAAAGCTATCACGATGTAACGATGGATCAGATAGCGGAAGAAGTAGGAGTGGCAAAGGGAACGATCTATCTTTATTTCGAATCCAAAGAGAATCTATATCTTGAAATATTAGAGCATACTCACGAGACAATAGAATCGATGTTAGAAAAAGAAATTGCTAAAGACGATCCAGCACCTAAAAAGTTAAAAAAGGTATTGAGGTTGTTATTTGAATTTTATTTTCAAAATAGAGATGTCTTACGTATTTTAACCAGGGATGAAACTCGTCTAATTAGAGAACACTACGATTTTACAGAGCGTTGGCGACATAGAAGAATAAAGCTTTACAGAAAAATTTTGGAAAAAGGTATTAAAGAAGGATCATTTCGACCTGCAAATACTGAGCTTATGGCTCTTATTATCTTTGGATTGGTTGGATCAGTAATGTCTTTTTATCCAACGGATAAGACTGCGGGAGAAATAGCGGAGGAGGTATTTTCAATGATTTCTGAGGGTATTATGACCACTCATGACGAAAGTGTCTTAGGGGGAAGGGGTTTATAGTAGTACTTTTAGAAGTCATTAATCTATAGGAGGTATTTCAAATGGCAGTTTCATATCCATTCAGTTCAAAGATTAGTCATTTTGTTCCACCGAAGCAGTGGGCTAGCATGAGGGTAGCTAAGGATTTAGAGAAGAAGACTGGGCAGAAGATTATTCATTTTGAAAAGGGAGATTATCAGGGACCCGATTTTGATACTCCGCAGCATATATTAGACGCTACGGAGCAGGCACTCAGAGATGGTTATGTCAGATACGATCCCGGACCCGGACTTTCGGAGTTAAGAGAGGCTCTAGCACAAGAGATGACCGGGCGAGGAAGACCGACAGTACCTGAAGAGGTCATTGTTACGGCAGGAGCGAAACATGCTTTGACCATGACTTTATTAACATTCTTGGAAGAGGGAGACCATGTGATATTCCCTAACCCAGGTTATCCGCCTGATGAAGTATGGGCAAAATATGTAGGGGCTAAGATTGATCACACACCTCTTACTGACCCTGACTGGCAGTTTGATATCGAGAAACTCGATGCAATGATCACGCCAAAAACAAAGCTGCTTATCATTAATACCCCGCAGAGACCAAACGGACATCTAGTTGAAAATCCGGAAGAGATTGCAGAGCTGTGCTTCAAAAACCCACAATTGATGGTCATAACAGACGAAATATTTTCACACGTGACATATGATAAGCCTCACAAATCCATATCCGCTATTTCGGGTATGGCTGAGAGATCAATAGTTATTGATACGTTCTCAAAAACTTATGCTATGACAGGATGGAGAATTGGTTTTGCAGTTGCTCCAGTTCCTGTTATCGATAAACTCTCAATATTCCTGCAGGACAGTATTACAAATGTTGCAGCTTTCATTCAAAAGGCTGCATATGCTGCGATGACGGGTCCACAAGACTGGGTTCATGAAAAGCATGCAATGCTGAAACAAAAGAGAGATAGAATGGTTGCAGGATTAAATACTGTACCGGGCGTTAGCTGTGACACGCCAGACGGCGCTTTTTATGCATTTGCCGACATTAGAGGAACAGGTCTGACATCTCAGGAGTATACAGACCAATTAGTTGTAAAAGCCGGCGTTGGTGTCGTGGCCGGAACTGCATTTGGAAGCCAGGGTGAAGGATTCATCAGGGTAACTTATGCATGTGCTGACGAAGATATCGATGAAGGTATCAGAAGAATGAAAGAAGCCAACCTAAGTAAATAGGCTTTAAAATGAAAATTCCAGGGGACAAGCTTTTATCTACTGAACAATAACAGTAGATAAAAGCTTAGATCCAAATTTTTGATTAAGAATCTCCTATAAATAAGTTATATTAATCATATAAACACTAGCAAAACTAGGTGATTCAATATGCTAAGAACCATCGTTTCTAAAAAACTCCATATACCATTATTAGTTCTAGTAAGCATCTTTATCTTTTCTACTTCCCTCTTATCTTGTTATAAGGCCCCTGTCACTGGGCGCAACCAATTTATTATCCTTAGTCAATCTCAAGAAAATGAGATGGGTCTAACAGCTTTTAACGAAGTATTAAAAAGTGAGGAAATATCTACCAATCAATCCTATAACAGTGCAGTTACAAGAGTGGGTCAAAGAATCGCTACAGTATCGGATACTCAAGATTATGAGTGGGATTTTAGAGTAATTGATGATGATGAACAGATAAATGCCTTTGCCCTTCCGGGAGGCAAGGTAGCTGTTTATACAGGAATACTGCCAGTTGCTCAGACTGATGCCGGACTTGCCACAGTTATGGCCCATGAAGTTGGTCATGTAGCTGCTCGCCATGGTGGGGAGAGAGTTTCCACAGGAGTTCTAGCTCAATTGGGAGCAGTCGGAATTGGAGCAGCCATGGGCGGGAGTGATCCTTACGTTTATGAAGCCGTGATGCAGGCATACGGGCTTGGAGCAAACGTAGGCGTGCTATTGCCGTTTGGCAGATCTCAGGAATCAGAAGCTGACAGAATTGGGCTTATTTATATGGCAAAAGCAGGATATGATCCCAGGGAAGCAGTGGGTTTTTGGGAAAGAATGGATCAAGCTTCTAAAGGAAAATCAGCACCGCCTGAATTTTTATCTACACATCCCGGTTACGAGACAAGAATAAATAATTTAAAGAGGTGGCTTCCTGAGGCAATGACTTATTATAACAGCGCTTCAAAAGCACCGAACAACAAGATTGCCGAGTAAATCTCAGATCAAGACAAATATTAGCATTCCCTTTACTATGAACACCTCTGATCGTATTAAAAATATCTATAGACTACTGTATAAAGAATATGGCCCTCAGGGTTGGTGGCCTGGTGATAGCCAACTAGAGAGCATATTGGGAGCCATACTTACCCAAAATACTTCCTGGAACAATGTAGAGAAAGCTATTAACAATTTAAAAGAGCTAGATCTAATCTCAGTAGAGAAATTAACTATGTTAACAACCCGGGAGCTTGCCCAACTTATTAAACCCTCGGGATATTTCAATCAAAAAGCGATCAAAATAAAGAATTTCATCACTTTTTTATATGACAATTATGAAGGGGGCCTTGAAAAAATGTTTGAAGAAGAAATAAGTGAGCTAAGAAATAAACTTCTTCAGATAAAAGGAATAGGACCTGAAACTGCCGATTGTATAATTTTATACGGCGGCAATAAACCCATCTTTGTGATAGACACTTATACATACAGAGTGCTTTCTAGACACGGGCTTGTGCCCGAGCAGACAAGCTATAATGAAATGCAGGAACTCGTTATGGATTCGTTAGCTGATGACACTCAGATGTTTAATGAGTACCATGCGCTGTTAGTAAGGGTGGGAAAGGAGCATTGTAGAAAACAAAATCCGATATGTGCGGGATGTCCCCTTGAGGAAGACCCGCACACGGTTTAGATTTTATTAGTTTGAGTGATTTAGAACCGGACTATTGCACAAACTGCTAGCAATACGTTTCTAGAGTAAACTGAAGTTTTTAATTTAAGCCTGACTTAGCAACATCAACTACTGCTTTAAAACTTTCAGGCTCCCTGATTGCCATCTCTGATAGTGCTTTTCTATCAAGCTCAACTCCTGCTTTCTTTAAAGAACCCATGAATTTACTATAAGAAAAACCATAAGGTCTTACAGCAGCGTTAATTCTCGCAATCCATAGTCTTCTGAAGTCTCTTTTTCTTTGACGTCTGTCTCTATATGCATAAGCCAGAGCGCGAATAAGAGTTTCTTTTGCTCTTCTAATATTATTTTTTCTTCTGCCCCAGAAACCTTTGGCTTGTTTTAATAGCCTTTTTCTTCTTTTCCTCGAAGGAACCCCTCTTTTTACTCTCATTTCTTTCTCCTAATATTTATAGACCCTTATTTATACATAAGTTTTTATTCTATTAGCCACAGCACCGCTTATAAACTCAGTCCCGTTAAGCCTTCTCTTGCGCTTTCTTGCCTTCTTAGCGTTCAGATGGTGTCCCCCACCTCTTGCTCTTTTTATCTTGCCGCTGCCTGTAAGCTTAAATCTCTTTGCGGCACTCCTATTTGTTTTCATCTTCGGCATTTTCTTTCCCACCTTGAGTATTTTTCTTTGGTGTAATCACCATTGTTAAATTCTTCCCTTCCATTTTTGGAGGAATATCAACTCCTCCAAGATCTGCTACCCTTTCAAGAATTCTATGAGCTAACTTTCGACCCAATTCAGGGTGCACTATCTCTCTACCTCTAAAAAATATTCTAATTTTTGTTTTATTGTCTTCGCCTAAAAACTCCCTGATACGACCAATTTTCACATCAAGATCATGATCACCAATGTTTGGGCGAAATTTAATTTCTTTAACTACTTGAGATTTCTGTTTTTTTGCTGCTGCTTGTTTCTTTAATTCATATTTATATTTGCCATAATCCATCAACCTGCACACAGGAGGATTGGCATTTGCTGCAACTTCAACCAGATCAACGCCTCTTTGCTCAGATAAATCAAGGGCTTCTTTAATTGTAACAACGCCTAATTGCTCACCACCTGTATCTACAAGCCTTACTTCTCGAGCCCGAATCCTCTGGTTTATCTTAGTCTCAGGTTCTTTATTCTTAGTATATCCTCTTCCTTTCATTCTAGCTATATCTAGTTGACCTCCCGCCATTTTTGGGGGTCAAGTTCAAATTCTACAGAATTTAATAAGTCTTCAATCGTCATAGAGGGTAAGTTCTCTCCTCCCAATTTTCTAGGCGCTACTGTGCCCGATTCCATTTCATTATTTCCAATAACAAGCAGATAAGGGATTTTCTCAAGCTGAGCTTCCCTAACTTTAAACCCTAGTTTTTCATTTCTGAAATCTTTTTCTACTCTCATACCTTTTTCCTTTAAGGTTTTATAAACCCTCTCACCATATTCTACCTGCTCATCGGCTATTGTAGCTATACGCATCTGAACAGGGCTCAACCACATTGGAAACGCTCCCCCGTAATGCTCAATCAAAACCCCAAAGAACCTTTCCATCGAGCCGAATATTGCGCGGTGAATCATTATAGGTTGATGACGAGCGTTGTCATCCCCTATAAAACTCATGTCAAACCTCTCAGGAAGGTTAAAATCTACCTGAACTGTGGAGCACTGCCAAGCTCTTCCTAATACATCTTTTATTTTTAGATCAATCTTGGGTCCGTAAAAGGCTCCTCCTCCCTCATCCATCTCATACTTAAGGCCTTTGGAATCAAGAGCATTTCTAAGAGCTTCTGTCGCTCTATCCCATACATCTTCACTCCCGACAAATTTCTCAGGGCGGGTAGAAAGATAAATTTCATAATCATCAAATCCAAATGTTTTAAGAAATAAAATTGTTAAATCCAGAACTCCGAGCACTTCTTCCTCAATCTGATCAGGTCTGCAAAAAATATGCGCATCATCCTGAGAGAATCCTCTTACACGAAGTAAACCATGCAATACCCCGGAGCGTTCATAACGATATACAGTTCCAATCTCCGCCCATCTCAGAGGGAGATCTCTGTAGCTCCTAATATGAGTTTTATAAATCATAATATGGAATGGACAGTTCATTGGCTTAAGTTGATACTCGGTGTTATCAACTTCCATCCGTGGATACATATTTTCACTGTAAAATTCCAAGTGCCCGCTAGTTTTCCATAATTCAATATTTGCTATATGTGGGGTGTAAAGAAGCTCGTATCCGTAGCGTTCATGCTGCTCTCGCCAAAAGTCTTCTATAACTCGTCTTATTCTTGAGCCCTTTGGATGCCAAAGAACCAGGCCAGGCCCAATATCTTCCTGTATGCTGAATAGATCAAGTTCTTTACCAACTTTTCTGTGGTCACGTTTTTTAGCTTCTTCAAGTCTATTTAAGTAACTTTTGAGTTCCTTTCTATCCCAAAACGCAGTGCCATAAATTCTTTGAAGCATTGCATTTTTCTCATCCCCCCTCCAGTATGCTCCGGCAGAGCTTAACAATTTAAACGCTTTTACAAATCCGGTAGAGGGCGCATGAGGCCCCCTGCAAAGGTCATACCAGCCATCCTGGTCGTAAATAGTTATGGGCTCATCAGAAGGGAGATCATTAACAATCTCTACTTTATAATTCTCGCCGTCTTTATCAAAAATACTGATCGCATCATCTCTTGAAACCATCTTTCTAGTTAGAGGCTTCTTCTGATTTACGATCTCCTTCATTTTATCTTCGATTTTCTCTAAATCTTCAGGAGTAAATCCTCTGGAATATTCAAAATCATAATAAAAACCATTTTCTATAACCGGTCCGATGGTAACTTTCGCCTCAGGGAACAGACTCTGCACGGCCTCGGCCATTATGTGAGCCGCGGTATGCCTTATGAAATAAAGCCCTTCCTCGGAATTAATTTTAATAGGCTCTATTTCAGAGTCTGAATCTATTTCAAAATAAAAGTCAGCGAGATTACCGTTGACCTTAGCTCCAACCGTAGAGTTTTGAGCGCCGATAGATTCTATGATTTCTCCAACTGTGGTTCCTGTCGGAAATGATTTGTTGACTCCGTCTGGGAGTTGTATGTTTATTTCAGCCATTTTCTTATTCTTTATTTGATGTGGTGAGCACGGCAGGATTTGAACCAGCGACCTCTTGCATGTCAAGCAAGCGCTCTACCCCTGAGCTACGCGCTCATAAAGTTTTAAAACGTTTAAGTTTCTTATATAAATCACTACCTGTCAAGGATATTACTCTAAAGCTGTGGAAATGAATTTTTTTTCTTCAAATTTATAAAGATTACAGAGATTTTATTGATAAGGATATAAAATCTTGGTAACATAATCACGTTCGAGTTGGGCCGTCGTCTAATGGTAGGACCCTGGCCTTTGACGCCAGTTGTAGAGGTTCGAATCCTCTCGGCCCAGCCAGAACTAATTCTTTCAGTAGATAATTTGAATTCAGCACCAATTCAAGCTCCTCTTATTCCTAAAAGTGTAGGGCCTCAGACGAAAGTTAAATACAGACAATAAATTTCCGTGTATAGCATTTTAAAATGATATGGCAGCCAACCTAAAAACAAATCTAAACAAATCCCAGGTGGAAGCGGTTAAGCACCATAAAGGACCACTGCTTGTTCTA
>JBBDIN010000135.1:0-1788 GCA_040880385.1 Thermodesulfobacteriota bacterium
AACAAAAGCATATGCCGCATCAGCCCGAACATCACGGTCAGGGTTGTCGAGTAGCAATATGATATTCTCAATCTGTCCAGTAGCATTAGGGCCCATTTTACCAAGCGCTTTAAGAGCAGAAGATTGAATTACCGGATTGTCATCTATTAGGAGTTCTTCTAATCTCGGCAATGCCGGCTTAGCATGTTCACCGAGTCTTCCTAGTGTGGAAGCTGCTATTCCGCGTAATTTAATATTGTTGCTCACTAGCAATTCAACAATTTGAGATATTTGTGCTTGTGTGATTTCTCCCGCCATTCCCAATGCAATAGATGCTCTAATACGTGCGATATCGTTATTGCTTTTAAGTATCTCTATAAATATATCAGTATAGTCTCCAAGGGTGTCACCCATTCCTCTCATTGTTCTGATTGCTGCAAGACTTACATCCTGATCAGGGTCTTGAAGTAATTCGGCAATTTGGGGAGCTTCACTTATCCCTGAATCGCCCATTTTTGAGAGTGCATTTAAGGCTGCTAATCGAACATTCGGATCAGGATTTTTTAATAATAACGCTATATCCGAAGATTTATGCTGAGCAGCAGGTCCAATTCTTCCAAGAGAGTATAAGGCTCCAATTTTCACATCAGCTTCAGGATCTCTCAGTTCTAAAGCAACAAGATCGATTACTTCCTTATTTACAGTGCTTATATTTGCGAGAGCTTGTATTGCTGCACCTTTTGTTGCTTTGTTTTTATTCTTTAGAGAATTTATTACAAGTAATATTTGTTCTTTGTTTATATCGCCAATTCTACCAAGAGACTTGATCGCTGCTGTACTTATGAAGATGCTTGGATCATTAACTAATTTTTCTACGTCGTTTGCGTGTCCTGCCGCCGCAGCTCCAAAGTCACCTATGGCCAGTATAGCATTTGTTCTAACATTAGGATCTGCATCTGATAGAAGTGGGAGAATTTTATTAATGTTCTTTTGACCAGATGTTCCCAATTTCCCCAATGCCGATACTGAAGCTGCTCGAACCTCGGGGTTTTCATTCTTCATTAGCTCTAATATCTGGGGTATCTGTTTTGCCGAAACTTCAGCATTGTTTTTGATAATTATGGCAGCTGCCATTCTTGTCTTATAATCTTCATCACTTAAAAGCTCAATTATCTGAGGAATTTGTTTATCGTTTAGATTTTTGTATTGAGAAAGTGCCTGGGCTGATGAGTATCTTATTCTACTATCTTTATTGCTCAGATTCTCAATTATAAGGCTGGCTACCTCAGGTGTTAACTGATTCATTACTGTTACTGCATTTGTAGCAGCGGTTTTGGTATAGATGTTTTCTGTCCCAATGAATCCAACTATTTTAGGCAAGGCCGGTTCATAATTTAGTTCTGCTAAATTATTTATTGCTATTGCTCTAACAGCGGGGCTAGGGTCATCCAGAGCTCTGATAAGCCCCTTGTACAGGGATTCATTGTATTGAGCGTTGGACAGGGATTGATTAGCCTGTTGGGATTGCTCAGGTTCTTTTTCTGATTCATCTGAAATAGAGTTATAGTTTATCAGGGATAGGTTTAGTAATATCGCAAATAACCCCATTCCAAAAATTCTTGCTAAATCCCTATTGTAATTTGAAAGAAGTAGATGTCTGACTAAGTGATACATTTTTTTCTCCGTTGTGCCGTGTTTTGTAGAATAAAGATTGCTATTAAGAAATCATATTTGGTGGGCAAGTTGAATATTAAGTTTAAGAAATAGGACTCTGTGTCATTATTCCTATATACCCTATTTGTAGATTCC
>JBBDIN010000135.1:1798-11175 GCA_040880385.1 Thermodesulfobacteriota bacterium
GATTCCCATCAAACTCCTAAATTGCTTTTGTTAACCCTTACTCAAGACAACGGATAAGGATAATTAATCTCATTGCACAGTCAATTACTTTTAATAGTTTCTAGTATTTTATAGTTTCGTGTTGACGGATATTCAAGTATCTTATTTTTGACAATTCACACTGAACGTGCATTAAGATTATTAAGGAGATTAGGAATGTCTGAAATGTCTGAAACCAAATATTTACTCAATAAACTCAAAGACGGGGTAAATAGAGGGCTCAAAATTTTAAATATTAGATCAAAAGAGGCTTATGATACTGTTCTCATAAGAAATCGTATAAGGAGTCTTCGAAAAAGAAGGTTAGATAGCGTCATGGAAATGGGCAATATGCTCTATAGAACTTTCAAGTATAAAGGGATTATAAACGAGGAAATTGTTGAGACTAAGTGCAGAGATATTGAAACTATAGAGAAAGAGATTGAGAAATGTGAGCAGGAGTTGGAGTTTCTTCATTTAAATGCGGATAAAGCTCTAGGCAGTGTAAAAGCATTAGTAAAAGCAAATGTAATTGCTATTTGTGAGTGTGGGGCCGAGATCTATGAAGGGTCGGCATATTGCGCTCAATGTTCTAAAAAAGTTGAGTAATTAGTGTTCTTATATTTTAGACCAGAAACTGTTCAGAGCGGTATTCTCAAGTTTTATTTCAATAAATCAGGATTTAAATTTTTCAGATAAATTAACAACATCTTCGAGTTTTATATCTTCTTCTTTGCTTTCTTTCATGTTTCTGACCTTCACAACACCTTGTTGTAATTCGTCTTCGCCAATAATAAATGTGAAACTTGCTCCTAATTTATCAGCTCTTTTCATTTGGCTCTTTAGGCTTTTGCTCCCATACTCCATCTCCACAGATACGCCGTTTTTTCTAAGGTTAAAAGCTAAAGGGAATGCCGCTTCTCTCGCTTGATCACCTAGATACGCTATAAAAACATTGACATCTTTCTTAAATCCTTCTGGAAGAGCTTGCTCTTGAAGAAGAACTATTCTTTCAATTCCCATTGCAAAACCGACTGCGGCCGTATCAGGGCCGCCTAGTTCTTTTACAAGCCCGTCATAGCGGCCACCTGCAGCAACCGCATTTTGAGAGCCGAGCTTGTCAGTCGTAATCTCAAATACTGTTCTAGTATAGTAATCAAGACCCCTTACAATTTTTGGGTTTATGGAGAATAGGATCCCTACGCTTGTTAAATTGTCTTTAACACTTTTGAAATGGTTCTCGCATTCACCACATAAATTGTCCAGCATGGAAGGAGCATCCGCTGCAACTTCTTTACATTTTTTCTGCTTGCAGTCGAGTATTCTAAGAGGGTTTGATTGAAGCCTTCTCTGGCAGTCTTCACAAAGCTCTTCTTTTTTTGGGGTGAAATATTGGACCAGTTTTTCTTTGTATTGCGGTCTGCAGTTCTGATCACCAAGAGAGCTTATCTCAAGCTCTAAGAACTGAGTTAACTCTATCTTTTCAAAGAACCTCCAAAGCATTGTTACAAGTTCAGCATCTGAAGCCGGTTCTTCAGGACCTATTAGCTCAGCCCCAATCTGATAGAAGCCCCGGAAGCGGCCTTTTTGCGGCCTTTCATGTCTGAACATCATCCCTGTATAGTAGAGTTTTGAGATCGAAGATTTGGCGTGCATTGAATCCTCGATATATGCCCTTGCGACCCCCGCTGTACCTTCAGGGCGAAGAGTGAGTGATGAGCCGTCTCGGTCGGTAAATGTGTACATTTCTTTCTCAACTATATCAGTTGTTGTACCCAGGCTGCGTGCGAAAAGATCGGTGAATTCGAGCACCGGTATCCTGATCTCAGAAAAACCATAGAGTTCAAAAATGCGCTTCGCTGCATCTTCAATGAAGTGCCATCTCTTTATGTTTTCCGGAAGTATGTCGTGAAATCCCTTAATTGATCTTATTTTCATAATTAGTACCTAGTTCTTTTTGCAGATACCCCTCGTGGACCGATCTGGGTAGTTAATAGTCCAAACTTTTTAGAATAAAGGCTTATTATATCTTAGAGTTAAAAGTATTTCTAATTTGTATCTGATAAGAGAATAGAGTTTACTGATTATAGTTTGTCCAATATTATATAAACAAGCTAAAACAGAATCCTATATCTATTAATAAGATCAAGAGATATTATAGTGACAAAAGATAAAAAATTAAGAGTAATATACGTTGGTAGCCCTGAGCTTTTCTCAAAGGGCGCAAGCGCTATACATATAATGAAAATGTGCCAAGCCATGATGCGGCTTGGAGTTGAGACTGAACTGTTAATCCCATCTAATAGAAACCGGACTCAATTGTTTGAGTATTACGGGGTCGAATCTGAGTTCAGAATTACTTCCTTTCCATATTTTAGTAACACCTCCTTAAGAAATATCATTCATGGCTTTCTTGCTGCTTTTTACATCAAATTTTTTAGAAGTAATAGGTATGACGTTGTTGTAACCAGAAATATAGTATTCACATACCTTGCCACTAAATTTTTTCATATTCCAACCGTGTATGATGCACACCATCCATTGGTTAAAGGCGGCTCTTTTCTTTTTGATTCATTTAAGAATTCTAAGTACCTGCGCCGATTCTCCACAAATTCCACAGGACTGTCTGAGATTTATCTAGACCAGGGGTTGCCGAAAGATAAATTAGTAGTAGCCCATAACGGCGTTGAGCTAGAGAGATTTCAAGACGCGCCATCAAAGCTACAATGCAGAGAGAATTTGGGTCTCCCTTTAGATAAGAAAATTGTTTGTTATGCGGGAAACATTTATGAGGGTAGGGGGATTGAACAACTAATAGAAGTTGCCCAAAAATTAAATGATATTATGTTTTTGATTGTTGGCGGCTTAGATGAAGATGTGGACAGGTATAGAAGCATAGCACAGTCCAAGGGCGCTCAAAACTTAGAATTAGTTGGCTTTGTCCCGCATAAAAATGTGCCGTTATATCTGTTGGCTTCAGATATATTAGTAATGCCTTACACGAGTAAAATGACTATTAAAGGGGGGACAAAGGCGGAGCAATTTACATCCCCAATAAAATTGTTTGAATATATGGCGGCGGCACGACCCATAGTAGCAACGTCCATTGTATCTGTAAAAGAAGTCTTAGAGGACGAGTTGAACTCGATCTTAGTTCCACCGGACAGCGCTGATGCAATTTGTGAGGGTCTAGAAAAAGTGCTTAGTGATGATAATCTATCTGAGAAGATTGCAGCTAAGGCGGGGGATGAAATCAATCAATATACTTGGGAAGAACGGGCAAAAAAGTTGCTTGATATAAAGTAATTTTGCTTTATATAAAGTAGTGACTTTAAATTCTTGAGTCTTCTGTGTATCTTTTTCACCCAAATTAAATTTGCACCATATATTAAAATTTTGATCAGAACTCTTATGACTAGAATAGTTAGAACTATATTAGTTGTTTTAATGTTGTCGGGATTAGCTCATCTTTCGCTTGCCGAAGATATTGAGATACGCGACCTCTATTATAATGAATACAGTCATAACCTGCTAAACGGCAGCTTTAACACACCTATAAACCAAGAAAAAGTATCAGCACCCGTCCCTAGAGACCAAAAGTTGGGTACAAATGAATTTTTGCGGGATACGGCAATTGCTTATGGCGCCCAGTGGGCAGGAAGATGGTTTTACGTTAGAAATAAAAATAGCCGAATATTCGACACTTCTCTTTCTAAATGGTGGGATAACATCTCTCAATGGCCCGAGTTTGATGATGGCGATGACTTTTTTACTAACCTTGTAACACACCCTGTGATTGGATCCCTGGACTATCTTTACTACCGACAGATGGGTCACAGCTTCTGGGTTTCGGCAATAGGTACAGTCGTACAGAGCACCCTCTTTGAATATACAGTTGAGGGTATGGTGGAAACTCCCTCTGGATCAGATTTAATCTTTACTCCGCTGTTGGGAGTGCCTCTTGGATATGGTATGGAGAAGACATCAGACTGGCTCGAGGATACAGGTTTTGTGCCGGCAAAAATCTTGGCATATATTCTCAACCCAATGAAAAATTTTATACACGACAGACAAATTGGTGTAATAAACCCGTTTTCTAGCCAATTTATGTCTGTTAGCGGCCCTATTAACTTTACTGCCAATAAAGCTGAGGCAATAGACCTGGCATATTCTTTAAATCTTGAGTCTCCAATACCAACAGGAAGATTTACTGCTGATATGCAGATAGTAAATGTGAAGGAGGATTTAGGGGGAGAGTTTATTTTTTATTCACTTCGAATTGACGTGCCTTCAGCTGACAATGTTTGGGGTGTTTATGTCAAAATTGCCCAATCGGGAGTTAACGAAGTTAAAGTTGGGGATGATAACATAAGCGACGGTTTTGAGTTTGCTAATGCGTTAATTGGAGGAAAGCACCTTTTCTTTCAAGGGACAAATTCAGTGCTTAGTGCTGGAATGAACATAGTGCTTCCAACAGCATTTAAAGATAATATAGAACGTCTAAAAACAGTTTTGATGTACAGAAAAAACTTTCCTATAAACCTACAATCAGCCTGGACTTTTACTCCTTACTTATCGGGAGCAGCTTGGAAGGGCATATTCAATGTTTTAGGAAATGTCTCGACCGATTATGTACTAAATGCAAGTAAACTCGAAGGTAACGATTTTGAGTTTAGGGTGAATTATGGAGCCTCTATAGGGGCAAATATCCCAGTGGTCGCCTCCCCTGTCATATATGCCGAGTTTGACGGATATTCTCTGCTAACTTCTGATACACTTGGTAAAACCAGCACCTTTGTTTCTTCCGGCGTTCGTTTAGGCAGAAAATTCAGCCCCGGTTTTGCAATACAAGTACCTGTCTCAGGGCCTGACAGCGATGTGTCTAAGCTTAGTTTCCTAATGGATTTCCAAGTCCGTTTCTAATTAAAAGTATTTCCCTAGATATAGTTACTCTTCCCAGGCTTCTTTATCTTTTAATTTAACTTCTCTTTAAATTTAGTATGAATATTGTTAGAATGCTGATAAGGGTGGAGTTATTTTTAACGCAATTATATACTTGACAAACCCACTATGTAGGCTATAATTACTATATAACATGGTTAATACGGAGGCAATAAGTTGAGTAAACAAACAATAAACGCTGAATATTTTAACGATGAAGATAAAGCTAGACTGTATTTTGAGCAATTAAGGTGGAATGGTAAGCCAGAGTGTCCACATTGTGAAAACAATGAAGGAAATTATAAGTTGCAAGGCAAAAGCCATAGGAAGGGGCTGTATAAGTGTAAGAAGTGCAGAAAGCAATTTACAGTAACCGTAGGTACATTGTTTGAAAGAAGTAAAATACCCCTTCATATCTGGTTAAAAGCCGTTTACTTCCTCTGTTCCTCCAAAAAGGGAATGTCTAGCCATCAACTTCATAGGATGTTAGGCGTTATGTATAAAACTGCATGGTTTATGACTCATAGAATTAGAGAAGCTATGAAAGACCCTATATTTGTAAAGCAATTAGGGGGCAAGGGGAAAGTAGTTGAGGTTGACGAAACTTTTTGGGGCAATAAGGGCAAACAAAGCAAAGGTGCTAGAGGATGGGGACACAAAGAAAAGATATTTACCCTTATAGAGCGGGGTGGTGATGTGCGGTCTTATCACGTTGAAACGGTATCCGCTAAGACCCTTAAGCCTATTATGAGAGAACAAATAGACAAAGATACCCATATAATGACAGACGAGTTTAAAAGCTATAGGGGATTGCACAAAGATTTTGCGAGACATGATGCTGTAAACCATAGTTTAAAAGAATATGCAAGGGGCGCTATTCACGTAGAAAAATAATCCAATGACAAACCCAGTGACAATACACCTCAGAAAAACACGAGGGATGACACTTTAAGGCAAAAAAATGAGTGAAACCAAAATTAATATTGTTATGACTGGCCCCGAAGGGCATACCGAATTGTTGCGTCTAAATGATTTTATTGGGTTATTGCGTGTTGTTACGAGCGGATTGGAGCATTTGAACTATATTGTAAGTGCTAACAAAGCTAACAAACTGAAATTTGCCATATCTAATTTGAGTCATTCTAGTCCATACACTGTGGCTTTGAATGTGCGAAACACCGAGAAGAAGCTAAATACATCTCAAATTGTTGTTGATGATTATATAAATGGCATAATTACAATTGAATCTAACAGTGAAGTACCTAGTTATTTCGATTTTCAATTATTAGAAAATATTAGGAAGTTAAGCACTCTAAAGAAAAAACATTTTTCTGATATAGCAATTACCAATACAGACGCAAGTGTTCAAATAACCAACCAGCTTGAAAGCCATATAGACATCATATTAGGAGGAGATATTATTGCATATGGCAGTGTTCGAGGTATGTTGGAAAGGGTCAATGTTCATAATAATATAAACAAGTCTTATATATACCCTTCCATAGGTTCTAGCAGGATAGAGTGCAAATTTGATGATGAGATGTTTGAAAAAACAAAACAAGGTCTAAAACGCTATGTTAATGTTAATGGAAAAGTTTTTTATAAGGCCATAAGCAAATACCCGTATAAAATAATAGCTGATTCCATCGACATATATCCACCCGAGAACGAATTACCAACCTTAGGCCAATTAAGAGGCATAGAGCCCAATTTAACAGGTGAAATGACTACCTATGATTTTATTCGGCATATTCGTGAGGAAGATGAATAATGCGTTTTTATTGGGATACTTGCATATTTATATCTTGGCTTAAAAATGAGAATATCAAACCTGGATTACTTGAAGGTATAGAAGAGATTGTGAAACAGGTTGATAAGAAAGAGATTGAGATAATTACATCAGTTCTTACGCATACAGAGATGTTGAGAGGCAAATTCACGGACAACAACTTTGAAATGTTTAAAAGCCTTTTTAAAAGACCTAACATTGTGGATTGTGAAGTAACAGGACACATTGCCGAAGTTGCTGGTGAAATCCGAAACTACTATAGCAACAGTTTAAGTACTCCAGATGCCATACACTTAGCTACAGCAATCGTTTACGAAGTAGATGAAATGCACACATCTGATGGTAGTGGGAAAAAGAATGGATTGATTCAATATAGCGGCATGGTTGCCGATAAATTTAATATAACAATCAAGGAACCATTGGGAGTTCAATATAATTTATTGTAATACAAAAAGAACATGAAAAAAGACGAAAAACAGGAAAAGAAAAAAGAACTTAATAATTTTGATGACGTCGTAAAAGCCCTCTTATCTGTTCCCCCTCAAGAGAACAAAGAGGTAAAAGAAAAAGTTAAAAAAGAGCGAAAAAAGAAGGATAAAAAATAGTATTTTATATTATAACTAATTCAATTTGACGTATGGGTTTGTTATGTATACAATAGCGATTTTTAAAATATAGTTCTATGAGAGGATGGAGATTGAGAGCAGTAGCGGTTTATTTAATAGTTCTTATTTTATTTAGTATAGCTCCCATGAATGAAGTTTTGGCAAATGAGGAGCCTATCGATCATGTTTCAGAGCAAAGCGCTGAAACCTATCAGGTAGGAGATGTTGTCCTTCAGCCTGAACCCAACTTAGTAGAATCGCAGGTTAATTTAAGACCCTCAGGCTTTAAAGAGTATATGTACGATACTGGCATTTGGTACGGTGTACAATGGGGAGCCAGGATGTACTGGGTCAGAGACAAAAGTCTTAAGATTTTCAATACTTCATTCTCTAAGTGGTGGGATAATGTTACAGAAAAACCTAAATGGGATGATGGGGATACTTTTGTAGTAAACTGGGTCGCGCACCCGTTTTTTGGTATGTTGTCGTACCAGTTTTATCGAGCAAGAGGTCATAGCAGATGGTCATCCGCTCTTGGGTCGGTGATTCAAAGTACCTTATTTGAATATGCAATAGAAGGGCTTGCGGTACAGCCGTCTCTAATTGACCTGATCGTTACGCCGGGTGTTGGTGTCCCTCTCGGAATGGTGATGGAGGAGTTGTCAGCCTGGCTCATAGAGCAGAACAACTCTGTTGCTACTGTTGGGGCATACCTAACAAACCCTATGAGGCTATTTGTTAAAGACCGGCAAATCGGAATCATTAATCCTGTCGCCGGAACGTTTGAGTTTAGCGGGCCTTTTACAATAGGCGCTACAAAGGATAGAGCAATAGATCTAGGATATCCTTTGTTTTTGGAAACGCCTCTTCCGCTTGGAAGAGTTATGGCTGACCTAGAAGTAGTCTCATTAGATAAGAGTTTTGGGGATCAGATGTTTTTCTATTCGATAAGATTGGATTTGCCTTCCGAAAGCGGTTTCTTCGGCCTCTATTTGGACGCTCCTTATGGTGGTGTAAATAACGTAGAAGGAGCCAGAAACGGTTATGAGTTCTCTAATATCACTATGGGTGCAAAACAGGTAATAATGAAGACTTCTAATTCTGTGCTTTCTGCGGGTTTAGAGGTTGCGGTGCCTACAGCCTTTACAGACGGCCAGGGGAGGCTTCAAGCAGTTACGAATTATAGAAGAGATCTTCCTACATATATATATCAAGCGTTTACCGCCACTCCTTATCTAGCAGGGGCTATTTGGAAAGGGGCTTTCAGTTTACAGGCAAATCTTGGGACGGATTACATCTTTAATGCCAAGAACTTCCAAGGCGACGATTTTGAATTTAGAATTAATTATGGGGCTGCTGCTGGTGTAAATGTTCCAATAAAAATAATTGCCCCAACTATTTTCTTCGAATTTGACGGTTATACGTTAACTTCAGATAATACAAATGGTAATACTGATCTATTTATAACTCCTGGGATAAGATTCGGCAAAAGGATAAGCCCTGGGTTTGCTGTTCAGGTTCCTGTAAGTGGACCTACAAGTGAAATTGCTGAGGTTGATTTTATTTTTGATTTCCAGATTAGATTTTAGATATAAAGAATTCAGCTCTATGTATTTCTAAAAATTGTTGTATTTTGCCTATTTTTTCTTTGACTTCTTCTTTGACTTTCCAGTCAACTGCTTCTCAAAGTCTGAGATAGGTATTGCGGCAAGTGTCATGATCTGAACAGTCCCGCGCGCACCTAATTCTGTTGATACCTTGGTAATTGTTTCGTTATCAGGGGCCTCAACTATATTAATGAAATCGTAGGGCCCTATCACTGCATATTGAGTAATCACTTTGACTCCCATTTTTTCCATCTCTTTGTTAACTTCCTGTATACGCTCGGGCCTCATTTTCATAGTCTTTCGGCCTTCATCTGTTAAAACACTCATCATAATATATTTAGCCATTTTGCAGATACCTGTTTGTTGTTCTCAGATCATACTTCTTTTAGATTTTTTAAAGATATTAATTTGCTTGAA
>JBBDIN010000135.1:11185-13594 GCA_040880385.1 Thermodesulfobacteriota bacterium
GAAGCGTACTCTTCTACGTCCTGGTTATAGTTGTCTTTTTCTCTCTTGCATTTGGTTTCGTCCCCTGAATATTCCTCAAGACAATTGTCTAATTCTCTTCTAGATTTTTCAACCTCTTGCCTTGCTTCACTTAGAGATTTGTTCGTTTGGGATTTTTTAAGAGGCGAATCAATAGCAATATTTTTCCCAGAGTTGATACTACTGCAAGCAAATAATGGAAGTATTAAAATTAATATTACTAAAATAGAGTGCCGAAGCATTTTCTGTCCTCCTAATTCGATTGTAGTCGCTAAATAATGAAGCTCTAGCATACATTAAAAAAGCGATTATTTATAGGATAATCATAAATTGTGCTGTAGTTTGATTTGATTGGTTTAACCAAAAACCATATTCAATATTGGAGGAAAGAAATTTACAACTTGAGCAATAGAGAGTATATAGGGAACGCAGAAACTGCGTCCCCTATATACTTCTACAGTTATTTTTTTATACCCGGCTCGGTCATTGACCAAGGATCAAGAAGCTCATTTAATTTCTCTGCTGGAAGCACTTTTTTCTCAAGAGCAACTTCCCTTATAGTTTTACCTGTTTCGTATGCCTCTTTAGCTATCTTAGCCGCGCTGTCATATCCAATAACCGGCGCAAGGCTAGTACACATAGCCAAGCTCTTCTCAATCATTTCCTCACAGCGTTCTTTGTCTGCTTTAATTCCTTTAATACATTTGTCAGCAAATACATTCGATACTCTTGCTAAGAGTTCAATAGATTGAAGCAAGTTGTGTCCTTTGACAGGCATCATAACGTTTAGCTCAAAATTGCCAAACTGTCCGCCAATTGTGATAGTTAGATCATTTCCTATAACTTGAGCTGCCACCTGGCAAACAGCTTCAGGGATTACAGGGTTCACTTTGCCAGGCATAATCGAGGAACCGGGCTGAACTGGTGGAATTAAGATTTCTCCAATTCCACATCTAGGCCCACTTCCAAGCCATCTGATATCGTTTGCTATTTTCATAAGGCTTACGGCAAGAGTTTTTAGTGAACCGCTAGCTTGGACTACAGCGTCTTTTGATCCCTGCGCCTCAAAATGATTGTCAGCTTCTCTCAATTTAGCCTTCGTCATCTTACTTAATCTTTTGGTTACTAGTTTGGCAAACCGGGGATCTGTATTAATCCCAGTGCCGACTGCTGTACCGCCTATTGCTAGTTCTGACAATTCTTCTTTCGCATATTGAACTCTTTTTATCCCATGCTCTATCATACTTGCATAACCGCTGAATTCCTGCCCAAGTCTCACTGGAGTTGCGTCTTGCAAGTGAGTTCTTCCTATTTTTACTATCTTGTCGAATTGGCGCGCTTTGGATGCAAGTGATTTATGCAGGTTCTTAAGGCCTGGAATAAGAAACCGGTCAATCGAAAGTATTGCCGATACATGAATAGCTGTAGGATATACATCGTTACTGGATTGGCCATAATTAACATGGTCGTTGGGGTGTACGCCGGATTTGTCACCCATTTCTAATCCGAGGATTTCATTAGCACGGTTGGCTATTACTTCATTAGTGTTCATATTTGTTGATGTGCCGGACCCCGTCTGGAACACATCAAGTACGAAATGATCATCCAGCTTGCCGTCAATAACTTCCTGAGCAGCTTTGACAATTGCGCGCCCTTGCTTCTTAGAAACAAGCCCGAGTTCCATATTAGACTCGGCAGCCGACTGTTTGATCATTCCCATAGCTTGAATCAAAAGACTGTGCTTTCTGATCCCGCTTATAGGAAAGTTCTCTATTGCTCTTGCTGTTTGAGCACCATAATATGCATGGGAAGGTACAATCATCTCTCCCATTGAATCACTTTCAACTCTAAAATTTTTGCTGGCCATAACTATACTCCTCCTTGAATGTCCTTAATCTGGGAGTCTTAATTATGCCATAAGAGAGAAATTTTTCTATTGTGCTTTGTGTGAGTTGTCTACCACGGCACCTTCTGGTTTCTGAAAAATTGCCGGGTCAGGACTTTCTTTCTTGAAAGAAATATTCTCAAACCTGATAGAGCCCAGTGCCGAATCGCCTAAAGTGTTATCTGACCATACATAAAAACTGATCTTCTTAGGAACTCTGAGCCCGTCCACTTCTTGCCACTCATCATATACAGCCGCGTGGCGCTCAAGCTCGTCGATGCTTTTGCCCTGCATAAGAGGTGGGTAGGTAACAATGTAATGTGCAAGCTTCAACTGATTTGTATCTTTATCTATATAGGCTACATAGTCGTCATCAGGGGTGTCCCCAATCCCTTTGTCATATGTAACTTTGACAACGTTATACTCTTTTCCTTTAAGCTCTTTTGTTCCTAGAGACTCCAGATTAACTCCAGCGTCTGCAAAAAGAAACGGAAGTCCGAAGAAAT
>JBBDIN010000136.1:0-13549 GCA_040880385.1 Thermodesulfobacteriota bacterium
ATTTATAATCTGAGAAAGCTGATACCAGCATAAGCAGCGTGGAGCGTGGTAAATGAAAATTAGTAATCAGCGCATCCACAACTTTAAATTCAAACCCGGGCACAATAAATAGATCGGTTTTCCCCATTTGAGGCACCACTTCACCATTTTCATTTACTGATGACTCTAAAGTTCTTACTACCGTAGTGCCGACAGCGACCACTCTTCTGCCCTGTGCTTTGGCCTTATTAATAGCCGAAGCGGTAGTAGTGGATATTAATCTAAACTCTCCATGCATTTTATGATCTTCGATATTCTCAACTTTGACCGGCTTAAAAGTACCTATTCCAACGTGAAGAGTAACATATTCTATCTCTACACCCTTATTTTTAATTTCATCTAGAAGTTTTGAGGTAAAATGAAGCCCAGCAGTGGGTGCTGCTATTGCGCCTTTTTTATCGGCATACACTGTCTGATAAGAAACTCTATCAGACTCCTGAGCTTCTCGGTTGATATATGGAGGGAGGGGCATTTTGCCATATAGCTCAATGTAATCGTCAACAGGCTCATCAAAGTCGATAAACCAATTGTTTATTTCATCTTTCGATAATTTTCCCTTGAGACCGTGGGCAAACTCAAGCTCATCATTATTTTTCGGGTTTTTAACTAAACACTCCCAAATCTTTTCTCCAAGCTTGTGTACTAGCAGGATTTCAACTTCCTTGCCCGATTTCCGTTTCCCGTAAAGTCTTGCGGGAATAACCTTAGTGTTGTTTAGTACGAGTACGTCTCCGGGGTTGAGGAAAGTGGGGAGTTCATAAAAGTTTCTATGATCTATCTCACCGCTATTCTTGTTTAAGAGAAGTAACCTGGAATTGTGTCTTTGAGCTTTAGGATGATATGCAATTTGTTCCTCTGCCAGGTGATAATCAAAATCTGATGCTTTCATGGAGGACCTAAACACTACCCCTTCTTGTCTAGTAGCTTTTGAACTGAAAGCCTAAGAGCGTTTAGCTTAATAAATCCTGTTGCGTCTGCCTGATTATAAATGCTGTCTTCTTCAAAAGTTGCAAGGTCCTTTTGGTATAGAGAATATGGAGATTTTCTACCCGCGATAATAATGTTGCCCTTGTAAATTTTCAGCTTTATAGTTCCGGTGACATTTTTCTGCGATTCCTCGATTGCAGCGCGTAACATATTCATCTCGGGAGAATACCAGAAGCCGTAGTAAATCAGTTCAGAGATTTTTGGAATAAGAGAGTCCCTTAAATGCATAACTTCCCTATCCATTGTTAGTGATTCTAATGCCCTGTGAGCAACATGTAAGATAGTACCGCCAGGGGTTTCATAAACGCCTCTTGATTTCATACCTACAAATCTATTTTCTACAAGGTCTACCCTTCCAACACCATTAGCACCGCCAATTTTATTGAGCGTATCTAATAGCTGAGAGGGTTTTAATTCTTTGCCGTCAACTTTAGTTGGCACACCATTTTCAAAATCTATATCTATGTATTGAGGCTCATCAGGAGCGCTTTGTGGAGAGACAGTCATTTCAAACATATTCTCTGGAGGCTCGTTCCATGGGTCCTCTAGAATACCGCCTTCGTAGCTAATATGAAGGAGATTCCTATCACAGCTATATGGTTTCTCAAGAGTCACCGGTACAGGGATATCATTTTTCTTTGCATAGTCCAATAAAGCAGTTCTTGAGTTTAGATCCCATTCCCGCCATGGGGCAATTACTTTAATATCTGGGTCCAAGGCATAATAAGTTAATTCAAATCTGACCTGATCGTTTCCCTTGCCGGTAGATCCGTGAGAGACGGCAAAAGCATTTTCTTGCTGGGCAATCTCTATTTGTCTTTTGGCAATTAGAGGACGAGCAAGGGAGGTTCCGAGCAAATATACACCTTCATAAATTGCGTTGGCCTTAATGGCAGGAAATACAAAATCTGAAACAAATTCCTCTGTAAGATTTTCAATGTAAACCTTGCTTGCGCCGGTTTTCATTGCTTTTTCTCTTACTTCATCAAGGTCTTCTCCCTGACCAACATCGGCAACATAGGCTATGATTTCAGCATCATGTTTTTCGGCTAGCCATTTCAAGATAACCGATGTATCAAGCCCGCCTGAGTATGCTAAGACAATTTTATTTTTATCACTCATTTACCAGAACTCCTCCTGAATCCCAAGTGCTAATCGCGCTTAAGAGGTTAACAAAGCCGTAATTCATAATTGACGATACTAACTAATATTATTCCTGAGATATATAATTTTTAGGGTTGTTCCTGCTGCCCTTCTGTTTGAGTTTGCGGTCTTAAATCATGCAAGTAAAATTTGACATTGTGATCAGTATAAAACTTCTCAAGTGTATAACCTATGTACTCTATTTTTTCTAAGTCATCTCCATTGTAGGCTGCTTTCTTCACCTCATCTGACAACTTGCATTCCACAGCCACGTCTTTAGTAGGGCTATCGTTAGAGATGAACATTATTTTCAACTCTTTTTCAAGCTCTAAGTCATTAGGAGTTACAAAACCCACAGCCATTTTGGAATCTGCGAATTCCATTACTATGAGCCTTACAACACTGTTACCTTTGCCATCCGGACTACCTTCAACATTGAACGTGTAGCCGTAATAATTCACAACTTTGCCGGCCTCGTTAAAAGAATTTAAGTTCCAATAGTCTTCTGAATCCACCATGCACATTATTTGAAGCATTTTTTGTCTCCGATCAAATTATTTCAGTGTTAAAATTTTGAAACATTATACCTTCTCAGAGAAATATTAACACTGTTTTGCGCCCTATTTATTCAAAGCAATAAAACTCAGCTGAGTACTGACCCCTTTGCCTTCTCTTCTGTAAGAATAAAAACTATCGTTACACTTAGTGCAAATATCGACAACTTCGATGTCCACCACACCAGCCTTTTGCAATCCAATCTTATTTGCAATGCTCAGATCTAAAACATATTTGGATTTACTTGTTTCAGACAAATACTGACTAGTCTTCTCAAATTTCTCATTAAAAAGAGAGGCAACATCCTCTCCCACTTCATAACAACAGTTCTTAATAGAAGGCCCAATTACTGCAGTTAGATCTGAGGGAGCAATTGCATACTTAGATTCTATTATATTCACGGTATTAACTGCAATTTCAGACCATGTACCGCGCCATCCGGCATGAGCAGCAGCTATAACGGATTTCCCCTTATCAACAATCAAAATTGGAACGCAGTCTGCCGATCTAATACCTATCGCTACTCCCTTCAAATTAGTTATAAGAGCATCTCCTTGTGTTAGGTTGTCGTGATTTTCTATATCTTCTACGATAATTACATCTGTGCCGTGTATTTGCTTAAGCTGAGCAATTTTTGGCAATTTAAAGTATTTTTCTATCTCCTTACTATCTGTGCCAACTGCTCGGTCCGCAAAACCATGCACAATGCCGTCAAACGAAGCTAGTCTTTCAGATTGAACAAAACTCATTTTTATGAATCATCTCCATTTTGTTTCTCAAGATATTCTAGCGCTTGTTTCATATCCTCTGGAATTTGTGCTGTGAATTCTACCCACTTGTCATTCGCTGGGTGAGTAAATCCTATCTTTGATGCATGAAGGGCCTGGCGGCCGATCATTTTCTCAGCACTTGATAGAATTATATTTTTCTGCCTTTTGTGGCCATAAACCTTATCGGCTAAGATCGGATAACCGTTTTCAGAAAAATGTACTCTTATCTGATGTGTTCTTCCGGTTTTAGGTTCTGCCTCGACAAGGCATGCTGATTCAAATCTTTTAAGAACATTCCAGAACGTAAGAGATGCTCTTGCGGTTTTAGATTTAGATGACATTTTAATCCTGTGTATAGGATCCCTGCCTATAGCAGAATCAAATGATCCTGAGTCCTTTTTAAGATTGCCCTCGACTATGGCTAGGTAGCGCTTTTTAATTGTTCTGGATTTAAACTGATCGACAAGAGAATTGTGGGAATGATCATTCTTTGCAACTACAATAACCCCGGAGGTATCTTTATCCAGCCTGTGGACAATGCCGGGTCTTATTTTTCCGCCGATCCCTGAAAGATCATCACATTTAAAGAGTAAAGCATTTACTAGCGTTCCGCTTTTCACCCCTGCTCCCGGATGCACAACCATCCCGGCGGGCTTATTAACAACGACTATAGAGGAATCCTCATAAATAATATCGAGATCGATATTCTCTGCCTCAGCATCGATAGATACTGGGGCAGGGATATTTATATGAATGATCTCACCCTGATCGAATTTCTTAGAAGGTTTTATCGCTTTACCGTTAACTAAGACATTTTGATCATCAATCAGCTTCTTTATCTGCGAGCGAGTATGATCGGATAGGAAATGTGATAATACAATATCAGCCCTTTTACCGGATAACTCCTGTGTAACTTCAAATGTTTCTTGTCGTCCCTGTTCCATGATTATTGTCTGATTATGATTCTCTTATCTTTTATTAGCTCTTCTGCGCTCCCTTGGTTTACTGATATCTCCAAAAAACCCGAGCTTCCGATGATGGCTAATAGCTTACCTTTTTCTACATCCTGATAAGACTTGACAACGGCGTCAATGATAAATTTTCCTATACAAATCTCTTTAGGGTTTTTAAGCATGTAACTTGCAATATTTGTTATTAAATTCCCGAATGAATCAGTATATACAACCGCTCCAATTATTTCGTTATCACTTATAATAGGCTTATTAATATCTAGCAAAACCGGAGAGTTAACTTTCTCACCCATCTGATTTATATCAATTCCTAAGGATATATGGGCTGCAGCAGGCGCAAATATGTCTCTTGCGTGAAATGTGCTGCTAACATTGCTAAGCATATAGTCCGTATTTGCGATTTCGTAGACATCGATGTTCTTGGAATTTTCTAATACGAATGAAAACACTCCGTTATCGGGACCTATAAAAGTTCCATGTTCAGACTTAATCACAATTGGCTTTCTTGCGCTTCCGACTCCGGGGTCAACGACAACAATATGAATAGTCTCTTTTGGAAAGTATTTGTAAAAGCTCCCAAGTGTATACGCACCCTTGAAGATATCATATTTAGGCAAGCCGTGAGTGATATCCGTGATAACAGCCTCAGGATTTATATCTAGAAGAACTCCTTTCATAGAACCAACATAATGGTCGTTCATACCGAAATCTGTTGTAAGAGTAATTATTCGTTTCACTTTAGTTTGCCCTTTAATATCAGTAGTGATAAAGTGCTTATTAATTAAAATAACTCAAATGCGAGTCATTGAGAAATGAAGCTAACTATTTTGGGATCAGGCACTTGTATACCAAACACAAAAAGAGGGTCATCAGGATATCTTTTAGAAACTTCTGATTCTAAAATTCTCTTAGACTGCGGAAGCGGTACAACATGGAAGCTTGAACAAATTGGCATTAGCTATTTAGAGATCGATCATATATTTTTCTCACACATCCACCCTGATCATACAGGCGATTTAGTACCTTTCTTATTTGCAACAAAATACTCTCATTTCAGAGAACGGGAGAAACCTCTGTATTTGTGGGGAGGAAAGGGTTTCACTACTTTTTTCAATGCTTTGAAAGAAGCCTATGGAAACTGGATTACCCCAGATGGACTTAACGTAGAGGAACTCAAAGGTGGGTCAGGTGATTTCGGTGATTTTAAGATTACTGCTACCAAAGTTCCTCACATTGAGAGTAGTCAAGCATACAAAATTGAATCGGAAGGAAAGACATTAGTATATTCCGGGGACACGGATTATTCAGATTCTCTAATTAATCTATCTGCAAATACCGATCTTTTAATAATAGAATGCGCGTTGGCAAATGACAGCTATAAAATGAGAGGGCACCTTACTCCGAATGAAGTGATAAGAACTATAAATGCATCAAACCCACAAAAAGTTGTGATAACTCACCTCTACTCAGAATGTGATGAAGAAAAAGTAGTTCAGACAATTAGGAATAATGTGGATGCTGAGGTAATAGAAGCTCAGGACTTATTGGTAGTAATTATATAACCAAGATACCCCATATTATTTCTTGACTTAGAGACAGAGATAATTCAGTATATAAACGAGCAAGCGCTCGGTAAAAATAGCCAAATCTGGAAACATCATTAAAATTAATATGTACCAAAAAACAAAGGAGGCTTATTAATGGAACTTTTAGAAGCAATTGGAACAAGAAGAAGTATTAGGTTTTACAAACCGTGGCAAGACGTGGAAGATTGGAAAATTCAAATGATGCTTCAAGCCGCAAGATATGCATCGTGTCAGGGGAATTGTGGTTCCACTGAAGCAATTGTAATCGATAAGAAAACTTATCCTAAGGAGAAGTTTGAACAAATAATTGAGTGCGCATCGCCTTTTAACGAGCAACCTCTAAGACAGGCTCCAATTGTGATTGCATGGGTCATCAATATGGATGCATGGTATAAAGAGCTTGTAGAATCATTCTCGGTTCTATTTCCCGCAAGAGCCGTTACCGCGGCATATGGATGGACATATAAAATTCTTACAGAATCTACATACCCAAGATTAATGAGCTTCCCTAAAGATAGGGCTGAGGATTTGCTTAGAATAGAAGCCGGGCAAGCAATTGCTAACTCACTTCTAGTCGCAACAGAGCTTGGCTTGGGCGCTTGCCTTCTCGCAACAGGGAGAAAGCCTGCGGAATTCCCTAAAGTCTTAGGGACACCTGAGAATGTTGTTCCGATATGGCTTATGGCTGTAGGCTATGCTGCTGAGACCCCTGGACAAAGACCGAGAAAAAGGTTTGACAAGCTATTCCACTATAATGAATACGGCACACCACTCAAACAGGATGAAGAAGTTAAGGAACAGCTTAAAGAAGAAAATATGATTCAGCCAATGGCTCCACATCCTGGAAGAGACGAAGAGTTAAAGCATCTTTGCAAAATGTTCGGGCTTGATGAGGGAATGCCGGATATGCCTAAGGATAAAATTAAAGCCCTTTACGAAGAAGATTCTATTTATTACGGAGAAGTACCACAAGGTCTTGAAGATAAGGGAGTTTAATCAAGAAATATAAGATTTCTGGGGTGAGAGAACTCAAGAAAAAATTCTTTCACCCCATACTTTTATTAACAATTTAATATCAGATCAAGCTACGGTTATTTCTTCATCGAGATACACATTTTGTACGGCGTTAAGTATCTCAACCCCATCTTTCATAGATTTTTGGAAGGCTTTGCGCCCAGTAATAAGACCCATGCCACCAGCTCTCTTATTAATAACTGCAGTTCTCACTGCTTGTGCCAGGTCATTACCCTCATCACCAGTAGAAGCGCCGCCAGAGTTAATAAGCCCTGCTCGCCCCATGTAACAATTTGCTACCTGATAACGTGTGAGATCGATCGGATGATCAGTGGTTAGTTTGGAATAAACTCTTGGGTCAGTCTTTCCGAAATTTAGCGCTGTGAACCCGCCGTTATTCTCCGCCTGTTTCTGCTTGATAATGTCTGCTTCAATTGTTACACCAATATGATTCGCCTGCCCAGTTAAGTCTGCAGCTACGTGATAATCGGCCTCTTTTGTTTTAAATGCCGGATTTCTGAGATAACACCAAAGTATTGTGACTAGTCCAAGAGTGTGGGCATATCTAAACGCTTCTGTAATTTCCTGTAATTGACGATGGCTCTCTTCAGAACCAAAGTAAATAGTAGCCCCAACGGAAACAGCGCCCATTTCAAATGCTTGATCTACATTTGCAAATAAGATTTGGTCATAGGTATTGGGATATGATAGAAACTCGTTGTGGTTTAGTTTTACAATAAATGGAATTTTATGCGCGTATTTTCTTGAAACTGAGCCCAGGACACCCAGCGTGGATGCAACACCATTACAGCCGCCTTCAATTGCGAGCTTAACTATGTTTTCAGGGTCAAAGTAAATTGGGTTAGGAGCAAATGAGGCACCGGCTGAGTGCTCTATACCTTGGTCCACTGGCAAAATGGACAAATAGCCCGTTCCAGCAAGACGGCCGGTATTAAACAACAGTTCAAAGTTTCTGAGAACAGAGTTAGGGCGATCAGTGGCAATGAAAATATCATCAACAAATGATGGTCCGGGCAAATGTAGTAGTTTCTTTGAAACAGTCTTGCACTTGTGATTAAGAAGGTAATCCGCTTCTTTTCCTAAAAGTTTTACAGTTGAGTCAATACCGTCTTTTGTTTTGGCCATCGCCCTATTCAACTCCTTATTAGATTTTTATATTATTTTGCCTCACATATATTCGTAATGAAATATAAATTCTATAAGATCAAAAACGGTGAACTCTATTAAATAAGGGGCTTTAAAAAAATTAATTTGCCACAAGAGAAGTATCTTTCTCTTTATTATCCAGTATTGAAATACCGGGAAGCTCCGCTCCGCCGAGGAATTCCAATAAGGCTCCTCCGCCAGTGGAAATATGGGTAATTTCCGAGTCAAGCACTTCGGCATTTCTTATAGAGGCTATTGTTTCTCCGCCGCCAACAACAGTTGTTGCACCCCGCCAAGTGGCAAGCGCCACAGCACGGGCTACCTGCGTGGTGCCGGCTGAAAAATCTCCTACCTCAAAAACGCCCATCGGCCCGCCCCAGAAAATAGACCCGGTACCCCTGATCTGATGCGCAAACAATGCCGCTGTCTTAGGACCTATGTCAAAGCCCTGCAAACCGTCAGGAATGTCATCCATTACCATACAATTTTTTCTTCTTTCAAAATTATCCGCTACAACATGGTCTACGGGAAGGAATATCTTATCTCCATATTTATCTAAAGACTCTTTTGCCCAATCCAACATATCATTCTCTACTATTGAATTGCCTATATTTATTCCTTTAGCTTTTAAGAATGTATACGCAACACCGCCGCCAAGAAGAACTTTATCCGCTTCTTCTATCAAACTCTTAAGAGCGTGTATCTTATCTTTGATCTTTCCACCGCCTACTATCACAACAAATGGCCGCTCTGGGTTTTCACGAATCCTGGTTAGGAATTTAAGCTCTCTGCTCACCAAAAAACCGGCAAGCCTATGCTCAAACTCAAGCGCCATTCCATAAGTAGAGGCGTGCTTTCTATGAGAGGTTCCAAATGCATCATTGACATATATATTGGCGAAAGAAGCCAGCTCTTTGGAGAATGCGGGATCATTATCAGTTTCTTCCTTATGAAACCTTAGATTTTCAAGAAGCATTACTTCGCCGTCGTTAAGTGAATCAATAGCTTTTTTCACTTCACTGCCGATTACCTTCCCAGTGAAAATTACTGATTTTCCTAAAAGCTCTGACAATCTGGTTTGGATAGGCTTTAAAGAGAGATCTGGTATTGAGATTCCCTTAGGTCGCCCAAGGTGGGTGCCAATAATTACTTTGGCCTTTCTTTCTATTAAATAGTCAATCGTAGGTATTGCTCTTCTAATTCGGTAATCTTCGCTGATCTTCCCGTCTCTAATGGGAACATTAAAATCCACTCTGACGAATACTCGTTTTCCTTTAAATTCCAAATCCGGCAGATCAGAGATTACCAACTTACTCATTTTGCCTTGCCCCCCACATATTCTATTAAGTCCACAACCCTGGATGAATATCCGTATTCGTTATCGTACCATCCGATAACTTTTACCAGGTTGCCTTGCACCACAGATGTTAATGGAGCATCAAATATTGCAGAATGAGGATCACCGATAAAATCTGAAGATACTAGCTCTTCGTCTGAATATCTCAAATAACCTTTAAGCTCACCCTCGGCTGCCTGCTTATATTTTTCATTAACCTCTTCTATTGTAGTATTTTTTTTCACTTCACAAGTAAAATCAACTACCGAAACATCCGCTGTAGGAACTCTCATAGCAACCGCGCTCATCTTTCCGTCTAATTCCGGGAAGATAAGTTTTATAGCGCTTGCAGCACCGGTACTAGTTGGTATTATCGACATTGCAGCGGCTCTAGCCCTTCTTAGATCTGAATGAGGCGCGTCAAGTATCTGTTGGTCGTTGGTATAAGAATGCACTGTAGTCATCTGGCCTTTTACTATTCCAAAATTTTCGTGGAGCACTTTTACAATCATTGAAAAACAGTTAGTGGTACAAGAAGCATTTGAAATAATATTATGTTTAGCACTGTCATACTCTTTTTCATTAGCTCCTAGAACTACTGTTAGATCAACTTCACCTTTAGCAGGAGCAGTGATAATAACTTTTTTTACTGTTTCCCCAAGATGTGCTGAGACTTCTTCTTGGCTTCTGAAAACTCCGCTGGCTTCAGCAATAAGTTCTGCGCCCACTTCATGCCATGGTATGTTTGCAGGATTTCTTTCAGAGAACACTTTTATCGGTTTCCCGTTTATTATCATATGTCCATCTTCAGATTTAACATCCCCCTTGAACGGACCAAATATTGAATCATATTTAAAAAGATGTGTAAGAGTTTTAGAATTGGAAATGTCATTTATTCCCACAAATTCTATCCCTTCCCTCTCTAAGCCTATACGAAGAATATTCCTTCCGATTCTTCCGAATCCGTTAATTCCAACCTTAATTGACATTGATTAATTCCTCCGAAGAAAGCTACCCTGAAATAGCCTTAAGTCATTTTCTTTACTTCTAATTTCTTTACTGCTAAAAACTACCTTTCTCAGCAAACGGAGTCAAGAATTTGCACTGATTTTGACCAAGAAGATAGGAGAATTATAAAGAAAGTGAAATCATTAAACTAAAATAAGACTTGTATTTAATAATATTCCCTGATATTTTCAATTTCCATGGATAAGAAAAAAGTAGCCATACTAGGAGCAAGCGGATATACGGGGAGTGAACTCTTAAGGTTCTTGCTTGTTCATCCGAATGTTGAAGTTGCTCATTTAACAGCAGAGAAGCATGCCGGGAAGATGATCTCAGATGTCTTCCCTCATTTAAGTGGATTTTTGAACTTGGAGCTGAAACCGCTTAAGCCTAAATCAATCCCTAAAGATATCGATGTAGTATTCGCAGCCCTTCCTCATGGGACTTCGGCAAAAGTAATTAAAGAGTTGTTTGAGAGGGATATAAAGATTATCGATCTGGGCGCAGATTTTAGGATCAGCCCTAAGAATTATAAGAAATGGTACGGCGAGCATCCATGCCCTGAATTAATTAAACAAGCCGTATACGGAATCACTGAATTAAATAGAGAGAAGATAAAGAGGGCAAAGCTAGTGGCTAATCCCGGTTGTTACCCGACATCTTCAATACTAGGCCTAGCTCCAATTTTGAAAAATAAAATTGCAAACGAGTCTTCAATAATTGTAGATTCTAAATCGGGTGTGACCGGAGCAGGAAGGTCTCCATCTCTTGACTATCATTATTCTGAAGTAAATGAGGGAATTAAAGCGTATAAAGTTGGCGAGCACCGTCATATGCCTGAAATTGAAGAGGCTCTTTCTAATTATTCAGGGCTTAAGGTAAATGTATCCTTTACACCTCACCTTATACCTATGGACAGAGGGATATTATCAACAATTTACGTAAATCTAAATAAGAAGATCACAACTAAGAAACTAATTGAGTTATACGAAGAGCATTATAAAGATGAGCGTTTTGTAAGAATATCATCTCAAAATACATACCCTTCAACAAATCAAGTGCGCGGGTCTAACTACTGTGACATAGGAATGAAGGTCAATAGCTCAAATAATACAGCTGTAATTGTATCGGTAATTGACAACCTCGTTAAAGGCGCCTCAGGTCAGGCTGTCCAGAATATGAATGTGATGCTGGGATTTGAGGAAGATGCAGGAATCAAAACTACCCCAATCTTTCCATAAACTCAGATTACTTAACCTGCCTTATTCTATCTACAACCCTAGGGAATATGGAGGCTGCATAATCTATATCTTCTTGTTCAGTGAATCTTCCCAGGCTAATTCTGACAGATGAAGCGGCTTCTTCCCTACTTAACCCCATAGCAGATAACACATGAGAAGGGTCTACTGCGCCCTCAGAGCACGCGGAACCTGTAGAAACTGCCACACCTTCAATGTCCAGATTCATAGTTAGAGACTCCCCCACCGCTCCTAAGATACTTAAATTAAGAGTGTTCCCTAGCATATTTTCAATTGATCCGTTCAATTTGATGTCATTAATATTTTGTTTGAGACTTTGTAGAAGCCCGTCCCTTAAATTTCTAATTTTGAGTTGATCCTTCTCCATCTCTTTTATTGCGATTGCGCTGGCAACACCTAATCCCACTATCCCCGGTACGTTTTCAGTACCGGAGCGCTTTCCCCTTTCCTGACCGCCTCCATGAATTAAAGGGGCCAATGAAATATTCTGAGACAAGCTATCTCTAACAAAAAGAGCGCCTACTGATTTGGGGCCGTAAAATTTATGCGCGGATATTGAAAGTAGATCAGCGGGAATTTTATTAAGATCGATATCAATCTTCCCTGCGGCCTGAACCGCATCTGTGTGAAATAGAGCCCCCCTTTCCTTAACAATTTCAGCTATCTTGTCTACCGGGAAAATAACGCCCGTTTCATTATTCGCATACATGCAAGAAACAAGGGCTGTTTGATCAGAAATAGAATCCCTGAGCTCATCCAAGTCAATTAGGCCTTCGCTGTTAACTCCTAAATATGTGACTTCAAATCCTTGTCTTTCTAAGAACATAAAGGACTCAAGCACACATTCGTGCTCGACTTTTGTTGTTATTAAATGATTTTTGTTATCACTCAGGCCTTTAAGGGTGGTGCTTTTTATAGCGAAATTAGCGCTTTCACTGCCTCCAGAAGTGAAGATAATTTCCTTCGGATTAGCTGAGATCAGAAGAGATACTTGCTCCCGGGCCTTATCTAACGCTTCCTTCCCCTTTCTCCCAAAGGAGTGAATACTGGAGGGGTTCCCGTAGTACTCAGTTAGATACGGCATCATCTCTTCTAAAACTCTTGGATCTATTGGGGTAGCTGCATTGTAATCTAGATATACTTTTTTCATATAATCAGGCTTCAACTATCTTGATAAACTTAAAATTTAGTTTACACCAGTATACCAATATTCTAAATTTGATATGTTATATTAAGAACATAAATCACCTTATTTGAATCAATAGTTCATTTTCGAAACATCTGGGTTTCAAATATAACGATTCAAACTAAGATTATAAATATTTAGGAGGCAAGAAATGGCTAAGAAAGAAACGCTTACTACAGCTGACGACAATAATATGGAAAATAACAATACTAACAGTGAAAGCAAGTGCCCGTTTACGGGTGGAGTGCTAAAGCACAGCGCTGGCGGTGGCACTTCAAACCGAGACTGGTGGCCAAATCAGTTGAAGTTGAACATCCTCCGCCAACACTCTTCTTTATCCAATCCGATGGGCGACGCGTTCAACTACTCTCAGGAGTTCAAGACCCTAGAGCTGGATGCAGTGAAGAAAGACATCTTCGATCTTATGACCACGTCCCAAGACTGGTGGCCAGCCGACTACGGCCACTATGGGCCGCTCTTCGTTCGGATGGCGTGGCACAGTGCTGGTACTTTCCGCTTCGCCGTCGGCCG
>JBBDIN010000137.1:0-3652 GCA_040880385.1 Thermodesulfobacteriota bacterium
TTAATTCAGAATGATTTGCTGGAACTTTTAGTATTTGTGGTATAAAATATTAAACAGGGGTTTATATATGAACAATTCAATGATTCAGGAACGGGTAAATGAGTTTATAGACCGCAGCAAGGATCTGGGGATTAAAGTTACCCCCCAGAGGATAGCCATATACAGAGAGCTTGCAAGCACTGATCAGCATCCAAGTACTGAAATTATTTATAAGAAGATAAAAGGTTATTATCCTAATATCTCACTCACGACTGTTTATAGAACCCTTGAAACGTTTGAGAAGTTAGGCCTCATCTCCGTTGTAAACGTGCTATACAATGCTGCCCGTTATGACGCTAACTTATCTCCTCACCACCATATCGTATGCACAGAGTGTAAAAAGGTTGAAGACGTTTACAATGAATCTCTTAATAATTTAGATATCTCCAATAAAACCCTCGGAGACTACAAAGTTGAAGGTTACTCCCTACTCCTAAGCGGCGTATGCAAAAGCTGCGGAAGTAATTGATTTAACCCCTATTACAATCTTGATGTTCTAACTATTATCATTTCCAAAATTCCTAATATTATGTAATTCTATATTCGTAATCAATTCTAAAATTTTAAGGAGAACTCCATGGGTATCCCTAAGGGTTTAGACGTAGCTCTTAAGTTCGGGTTTATGGACTCTATCTTTACTCGCCGCTCAAGACGATTCGGGCTCGGTATGGAAATAAAGGACGGGACACTAAAGCACAAGTCCCTGCATAAGCCCGTAGCACTTACAGAGCTTGAAGAGGCCTTTTTGATCTGGTCGGGCACCGGGATGACAGGGCTATCCCTTGGCGATCTTCCCCGCACCGGGATATCCTGGCTTTTTCAGTGGACGGGACGAAGCTGGCCCTGCTCGTGCAATTCTCATTCTACCGAGCTTTTTTATACCAACGACGACGGTGTTTATATGGTTAAGCTTCACGACGTGATGCCCGAGCCCGGACAAACTTCAATCTTTCATGGGACATCAGAAGAAGAGAAACTAGAAAAAGTACTAACATTATTTAGAAGCAGCTTAATAAAGCTTGAGGATGGGAGAGCTGATCTTCCTAAAGGGGAACCAGGATTATTTGATTTTAACGCCTGGAACTGCAACAAACCCGGCACAACATTTTTTGTGCCAGTTACAAACACGACGATTGAATACATGGTGCTTTTGTTTATTTATTTCGGTGAGAAGTATGCATTTAACATAGTAGATGAACTTAACGGCGGCAGATCGTGCGGACTCGACAAATGGATTGACAAGGGATATATCAGAAAGGATGTAGAGTTGTCGCTCTTTGATCTGGAGCTAAGAGTTCTTACGACATTAAACGTCGAGCAGGCTTTTATATGCCAAAATATGAACCTTGCGCTTCAAACCCTGGGACTTGGAGGCTGGGCATTCACAGGACTCCTGCCTCACTATGCGCTTGGCGTTCACCCTGATCACAAAGGTTTAGGGTTTAGGTTCACACATCCACAGAAAACTCTAAGAACCTCCAAACCGCCTGTTCCGGTTGGCAGGGATGGAGTATTTGAGGCCCTATGCCCTCCTTATGTAGATAATATGAGGGATGCTGTAGATAAGTTTTTAGAGCAGAGAGGGTATTTCTGGGAAGAGGATAACGCATATCCTTATCAAAACCCCGAGGGAGTCCTTGCCGACGAATACCACCCAAATGAAATTAGGATTGAGATAGTCAAAGATTTTTGTTCGTATATTTATGAGAACTACGGACGCTTCCCAGCCTTTTTGGACCCTATGTTTGCAAGGCTAGTCTTTCAGGCGCACCATTTGGACCTTGATTTTTATGATAAGTATTACAATGAAGGAGCATATACGGAGATTCATAAGAATCACTTTAAGCTTTGGCATCCGGAAATGGATGATCCTTTTGATAAAAAATAAACTCTGCAACGAAATCATATCTTAATACTAAATCATTGTATTAATCGCTAAAATGGTTTAATATTAGAGCAAATTATTTTTAAAGCTTATATGGTATGGGAATAATCAAAACAATACTGGGAATGACCAAAACAATACAAGGACTCTTAGGAGTGTTAGATTTTTATTAAAGTCTTCTTATTTAATTCTCCTGTATGCCCTCTTAATCCTTCAATTCTCTTGATCGATTCTGATGAGTTAAGAGGAAATCTACTTTAACACTTATGTGCTATAAAATTGAAATAAAATCCACGATGAAGCCACACACTCTCAATACTTGCGAAATCCATATATTTGTAGCCGAGTCAAACCCAAGGGGTATAAATGCGAAAACTTAGAGTAGGAATTATTGATTTTATTACTAAATCTCCAAACAAATCAATCTGGGCACGCATGATGCATGCAAACCTTGCGGGCCTTATGCCTCAAGTTATTGCTGTATGGTGTGAAGAGATGGGTCATGATGTTGAATTATTTTCATTTACAGGGTGTGAAGAATTAAAATCAGATACACCCAAAGACATTGATATAGTTTTCATTAGCGCTTTTACACAATCTGCAATACAAGCCTATGCTTTAAGCAATTTATACCGTTCTCAAGGAGTGATAACAGTTTTAGGCGGTCCTCACGCACGCTGTTATCCAGAGGATGGCCAAAAATATTTTGACTATGTTCTGGGGCTTACCGATAAAGAGATTTGCCGGGAAGTATTAGAAGAATGCTCACCTCACCTCGAGTTAGGAAGACATTTGTCTGCCGCACAGCAACCCACTTATCTACCAGGTATCCGTGAGCGCTGGAAATATATTGAGTTTGCTCTCAGAAAGGCTCCTTGGGTTAAGATGGTTCCAATGATAGGAAGCTTGGGTTGTCCTTATACATGCAGCTTTTGTATAGATGCAGATGTGCCGTATCAGCCACTTGAGTTTGAATCTATAAAAGAAGATCTAAGGTTTGTCAGAACTAAATACAAACGCCCCGTTGTTAGCTGGTATGATCCCAATTTCGGCGTCAGATTCGATGATTATATGCAGACTATTGAAGATGCTGTACCTATGAATAGCATAGATTTTATAGCGGAGAGCAGTTTGTCACTTTTATCAGAACCGCATCTGAAACGCCTGAGAGATAATGGATTTAAAGCTATTCTCCCTGGAATTGAATCATGGAATGATCTGGCGAATAAGTCTAAAACAGGCAAGAAACAGGGTATGGATAAAGTTGAAGTCGTCTCAGAACATGTAAACATGATACTGAGATATTTGCCCTATATACAAACTAACTTTGTTCTTGGTCTTGATTGTGACGATGGACCGGAGTCTTTTGAGCTGACAAAGAAATTTGTGGATATGTCTCCTGCTGCCTTTCCGGCCTTCCCTCTTTTAACTTCATTTGGGGAAGCTGCGCCACTCAATCTTGAGTTTCAGGGAGCTGACAGAGTGTTGCCGTTCCCATTTCATTTCTTAAACAATAACCATGCTATGAATGTAAGGCCTGTAAACAGCAGTTGGCCTGAAATGTATGACCGCATAATTAGCCTTGTAGAGCATTCTTTCTCCTGGTCATCAATTTGGAACCGTTTTATTGAAACCAAAACCACCTTTCCAAAAGCTCTGAATTTTGTCCGTGCAGTATCAACTGAGGGTTTTGGAAGAATGAGGTTTTATAGAGAAATTAGAAGACGT
>JBBDIN010000137.1:3662-13514 GCA_040880385.1 Thermodesulfobacteriota bacterium
ACGGCTAGATGAGGATAGACAGTTTAGAGACTTCTTTGAAGGCGAGACAACCATTATTCCCGAGTTCTATATTGACATGATGAAGAAGGACTTAGGGCCGCTCTGGGAATGGCTGCCTGAAGGTGCTATCTACCACGACCAAAACGCTTATTATAAAAAAGATAAGGAAAAGAAGAGACTAAGGGCTCTAGAAAAGAAGAAACAAGAAATTCCTCTTGATAAAAAAGTAGCTCAAGCGGGACAAAGAGTCTCTGCCTAAGTCTGTCTTATATATTTAAAGCAATCTTGCTAGTGTCAGTTTTAGTTGATTTTTAAGACTTTAGCGCCCTTAATTTTCCCTTGCTTTAAATCAATTAGTGCATTATTTGCGTTTTCAAAATCGTATTCTTCTACTTCAGCCTTAATTGATATTTCGGCTGCTAACTCTAGGAATTCTAAAACATCTTTTCTACTTATATTTGCCACACTCTTTATTTCTTTTTCCATCCACAGATCGCGCGAGTAGTCCAGATTCATTAAATAAGCTTTATCCGTTTCTTCTTTCCGTATAGCATTAATAATTAGCCTGCCTTGGGTATTTAGATTTTTAAGAGCCTCCACTACAGGCTTCCATGCGGGCGTGGTGTCGATTATAGCGTCAAGTTTATTAGGGGAGAAATCTTCAGAGCCCCCCGCCCAGAGGGCTCCTAGTTCTCTTGAGAATTCTCTTTCTTTTTCGCTTCTTGCAAAAACATAGATGTCTGAATTAGGAAACATATGTTTAGCCATTTTCATGACTAAATGACCTGAGGCTCCAAACCCTGTAAGTCCTAAGCTCTTGCCGTCTTCTATTCCTGTGAGCTTAAGTGATCTATATCCTATTGCTCCGGCACATAGTAAAGGCGCGGCTTGTGTATCTGTGAACCCTTCTGGGATTTTGTATGCGTAGTTCTCTGACACTGTCATGTACTGGGCATATCCGCCGTTAGCGTCCCTTCCGGTAGCTTTAAACTCTTCGCATAGGTTGTCATTTCCCTCTTTACAGTATCGACATTCTCCACATGAGGAGTATATCCAAGCCACCCCTACTCTCTGAGCTTTCGTAAATTTCTCAGAATTTAAGCCCAGCTCCTCGACTACTCCTATTACCTGGTGGCCAAGTACAATTGGAAATTGTGGTAGAGGAATCCGCCCTTCTATCTCATCAAGCTCAGTATGACAAACACCGCATACCGAAACTCTAATTAATATTTCTCCTTGATTTGGAACAGGTTTTTTTATCTGCACCATTTCAAGTGGGTACTTGTCTTTACTGAGATCGGTGGTTTTATTTAAGATCATAGCTTTCATATTGTGTTAGCACCTGTAAAAAAGTTTTATTAGGGTTATTATATCACCTGCTTATCCAAAAGAATAAGCAGCTCTGTATCTTGTAGAGTAAAAGAATATTCTGAATAGAACAATAGAGATATTACATTAGGAGGTTTATACATTGATTAATAAAATACTTTGGGCTTCAGACGGATCAACCGATTCATTAGACGCGCTTGAGTATGTAGAAGATATTGCTAATAGATGCAAAGCGCAGATCGTGGGACTATATGTAATTCCCGATTATTTTGAAGTCGATATGAAGGACCAGTTCCCTGAGCAGGAGTATGATTTGATCGTGAAATGGATTAAAGAGACAGAGTCCAGGGAGAGTGACAGATTAAATAATATAGCCAGGGAGTTTGAAGCCAAAGGGCATAGTTTTAAAACACGAATTTCTCAAGGTGTGCCTCATCTTCAAATTATACAAGCTGCGGAAGAAGAAAATTCGGATTTAATAGTATTAGGAAAAGGCAGAGCGCAAGAAAAACTTCTTTTAGGTGCTACTGCTCTTAAGGTAATAAGGCGCTCCCCAATACCTGTAATGGTCGCAAGGAAAAAGCCAGGGCCAATCAGAATTGAAAATGTACTTGTACCTACTGATCTCTATAATATCGCATCCAGAGACTTGCTCTTTACAGCGGGACTGGCAAAGGATCTAGATCTGAATGTTACAAGCTTAAACGTTGTAGAAATCGGCAACAAGAAATACCCCCCTGAGGTGGTAGAGCGTTTAAGGGGTAATTCTTATAACAACCTCACGCTAAAAATAAATGAGGCCAATCTTGGAATAAGCATTAATACAGTCGTAAAGACCGCAAAGAATGCCTGCAAGGGAATAATCGACTATGCATCCGACAAAGACATAGATCTTATATTTATGAACACCTATGGTGGAGAAGAATTTAGAAGGGAAGAGTTCATAGGGAGTATCGCGGAGAGGGTAATCCAGGAAGCGCCCTGCCCTGTTATCACTGTTAAGCCTGAATAGTTAAATTCTAGTGAATTTGCAAATGGCCGGAATTAGAAAAAAGTTATTTTTATCTTTATGGCTGATAATTTTTATTAATGCTTTCGGCGTTATCGGCTATATGGTCATAGAGGGCTGGAATTTCAGAGATTCCCTCTTTATGACGGTAATAACGATAACCACGGTTGGATATGGTGAAGTCCATGAGCTTACAGCTGCAGGGGAAATATTTACTATTGTTCTTCTGGTTATCGGTGTAGGTATAATTCTTTATCTGCTGGGTACCGCAGCAAAACTTCTTTTAGAAGGAGAGCTTAAGGATTTAATAGGGAGAAAAAGATTGGAGAGAAAGATAAATGAATTAAGAGACCACTATATAATATGTGGATTCGGTAGGATTGGTAAGACTATTGCAAAAGAGTTTTCTTCAAGAGGCATGGACATCTTAATAATTGAAAAAAATTCAGTACCTAATATAGAGAAAGGGGAATTATTAATACTTGAAGGTGATGCAAATAATGAGGATGTATTAAAGAGTGCCAGAATTGAGAAAGCCAAGGGGTTAATATCCGTACTTTCTTCGGATGCAGAAAATTTATTTTTGGTTTTGAGCGCCCGAGATTTAAATCCCGATCTGTTTATAGTGGCCCGAGCAAGTGAAGAGAGTTCTGAAAGAAAGATATTAAGAGCGGGGGCCGATAGAGTTGTTTCCCCTTATTTCACAGGCGGAATTAGGATAGCCAACAGTATTCTAAAGCCAGCTGTTGTCGACTTTATAGAATATGCTACAAAATCGGGGAACTTGGAGCTCCAGTTAGAAGAAATACTCTTAAGTGAAGACTCTAAATTCAATACCCTTACTTTGGAAAATTCTGCTATAGGAAGAGACCTTGGAATTATTATTGTAGCAATAAAAAGAAATGATGGAAGAATGGAATTTAATCCTCACTCATCAAGTCTGATCAACGCTGGTGATACTTTAGTTGCATTAGGAGAAAGCAGTAAGCTAAGAAGACTCGAAAGTCTGGCTTGACCAACCACATATCAAAACTGTGTACAATAATCTGACAACTTACAGATTCTTTTGTTTTCCTCAGACATAACTTCCCTCAAAGATTGAAATAATTCAAGGCATAAAAATTGCAGTGAATAACAATGAATAACATTGTAAGTGAGTTATATATCTTTGATAGGAGGTAATAATGAATAAAGCTCTTATTAGGTATTCTAAACCTTTAATAGATATGCTTAACAGGGATGTTATTACGACAGTACCCACTGCTCCTGTATCTGAAGCTGCATATCTTATGATGAGAGAAGAGATAGGTTCTTTGGTCGTTGTTGATGATCAAATGTTTCCGGTCGGAATAGTTACCGATAGGGATCTGGTTGTTTCTGCTATTGCAGAAGGCAAGAATCCTGAAGAATCAATAGTAGAAGAAGTGATGACAAAAGATGTCGTTTATGTTGAAGAGGAAACAAATATATTGGATATATTGAGCACCATGTCTGAATATTCTATTAGAAGAATGCCGGTAACTAAAGACGGAAGACTCACTGGAATTATATCTGTAGATGATCTGATAGTAGTAATCGCTACAGAGCTTGTAGATCTGGCTATGGCCGTTAGTAGTAAGTCAAAAGTTCTATAATCCATAACTAGCGTGTAGTTATCTGATATGCTTTAGTATAGAATTGTATTGTATGGTAACGCATTATATGTAGTAAGGAGAGAATCAAAATGAAGAGAATTATTTGGGCTACAGATGGATCAAAAGAAGCGGAGAGAGCTTTAGATTATGCTAAGTATTTAGCTATGAAATCAGATGCTGAGATTATTGGTGTCCATGTTATTCCCCTTCCAGTCCAATTGCTATATGACAATCTTGAAGATTCTAAAGAGCATTTAAAGAATAGGAGATTGGATTTAGAAAATAGAGTAGTCGATCGATTTGAAGAGGTTTCCACCAATCTTAAGAAGTCGGGCATTCAATTTGATGGAGTTATATTGAAAGGGAAACCGAGTGATAAAATCAGAGAGTTTGCTAAGAGAAGAAATGCCGATCTAATAGTACTTGGTAAACATGGGCATGGCTTTTTTGAAAGCATGCTGGCTGGTAGTGAGACAATTAAGATTCTAAAGAGCTCTCATATTCCTGTATTAACAGTCAAGGATGAAAATTACAAAAGTAAGGCTCAGTTTAAAAATATACTCGTACCAATTGATCTTACGGAACGCAGCGACTTAGCTGTTTCATATGCTTTAAACTTAGCGCAGCTTACTGGGGCTAAGATAAAAGTTGTTTATGTTTTAAGACTAGATATGTATGCTCAGGATTTGCCCGCTAGCGCACTTGAAATGGTGATAGAGCAAACGGAAAAGGCACTAAGTAAAAGAGTTGCGAAAATAAAAACTACATATGAAAGAAAGAAAAACGCTTCTAAGGATATAAAAGTAAGTTATGAAGTAATTCATGGCATGAGTGAAGCTGTTACGATATCAAGATATGCTGAAAACAGCAAAACGGATCTCCTTGTCTTACATACACATGGTCGAAGTGGAATAAAGAGATTCTTATTGGGTAGTGTTACAGAGAGAGTGATTTCTCATTCCAGATGTTCTATTCTTGCTATAAGACCTGATTAATTTTTTTTGTTCTTAAAAGATATGAACACAGACAATAAAGACATTGTATCAAAATATCTTCCTGATTTTGTCTACGGAGGTATAGACGGCTCAGTAACTACTTTTGCAATAGTAGCCGGTGTTACTGGTGCATCTCTGTCTCCTACTATTGTTTTAATCTTAGGATTTGCCAATTTATTTGCAGATGGTTTTTCAATGGCCATAAGTAACTATCTTAGTACTAAATCTAAAAAAGAATATGCAGAGAAAATAAGAAAATCTGAAGAGCATTCTGTAATCAACATTCCAGAGGAAGAAACTCAGGAAATAAGGGAGATATTTTCTGAGAAAGGTTTTTCTGGCCAGCAGCTTGATGATGCAGTAGAGATTATAACAAGTAATCAAGATGTATGGATTGATACTATGATGAAGGATGAGTTCGGTATTTTTGAAGACCACACTTCTCCAATTAAAAGCGCTATCGTGACTTTCATTTCTTTTAATTTGATAGGATTTATCCCGCTATTTGCATATGTACTCTCATATTTTTCAGACTCTTTTAAAAGCAACACCTTTACTCTTTCTATAGTTTTGACTTCTATCGCCTTTTTCATAGTTGGCACAGTTAAAGGTCGGGTTGTAGGTAGGAGATGGTTGTTCTCAGGTTTTGAAACACTTCTTATTGGTGGAGCTGCTGCGGTTATCGCTTATTACGTAGGTTATCTTTTAAGGGGCCTAGCTTAATATAGAAGGTGAAGATCAATCAGAACCTTTGATGAATTTCTTAGCTTCTATCCAAAGAGTTCCTCATTATTGCAGCTACATCATTAATTTGTGGCGAGGAGTTTCTAATTCTACTTATCCCCTCTCTGCTTAGAGTTGATTTACTCGGATCGGAATATTCTATTGCAAGATTAACAAACTGTTCAGGATCATCCGCAATCGGGATACTGCCTTCATTCCATATATATCCTCTTGTGCCCATAGTGGTTGTCACAATAGGGATTTCCCAACCTAGGGCTACTGCTAGTTTTGTGCTGCAGCCCATCGCATAGCAAAATATAGGATGTAAAAAAGCGCTCCAAGTAGAAGCGTCTTCTCTTAACTCTTCATCGGCTAGCTCACCTAGATAATTAACAAATTCATATGTTTCTGATAGTTTCTCGCCCTCTTCTTTTGGTGCCCCTACAATTCTCAATTCGAGTGTATTACCCTTTGTTTTCTTTAACTCATCAAGAATCATTAATAACCCCTCTTTATTGGGTAGGTGATCCAATCTGCCGACAAAACCCAACCTTCCTTTTACGGGTTCCCAGTTTAGTGAAGATTCTTTAATTGTTCTAGGTATGTGTGTCGCCTCTTTAGCACCTAGCCACTTTTCAATTTCTACTTCAAAAGGGGCAAGGCAAAACACATGGTCTATATACGGGGAGTGAGAAGTTTCTTCAACAAGCTGACGCCCCAGATAATTGACCTCTGAATTACTGACATCTTTTTTTGATAAATTACTCGCTGCTCTAATCTCATGGAGGTAGTCGACACTGGCAAGTCCATGGGATAGAAGCACAATTTTGATGCCGTAACCTAAATTTTCTTTTATAGTTTTTGCCAAGGGTCTAAGCACATATTGGTTTAGAAAGATATATTTAACTGACTCTGTGAGTGAATTCTTGATATCTGCAATTGTTTTATCAGGGCTGAAGTTATAGTTATAGGGCTCTGAATTGAGTTTTCTTTTGACCCTATTTGACATCCTTTTATCATTTTCAACTTTTAGCGTTTTCAAAGAAAATCCTGCAGCCGTCAGTGTTTGAAAGTATTCTTTTGAACATAGCTGTACACCCCCTGGTACATCATCTAGAGAGTTGTTGTAGTGTAGAAATAATGCTGGGATTGAGGGGGCAGGTGTTATTATTTTCTCTTGCATCGGATCTATTTATAGCTTGTTAATCTATTTAGGTAAATTAAACTTTACAAAAGTTAATCTCCCTCGTGTCTTACAATCAATACGGGACAAGGAGATGAGAACATTACTTTATGACTAGTCGTGCCTACATAAAGCTCTCCAGATTCGCTTCTGATTCCATGTGAACCCATAATTATTAAATCTATATCATGTTCAATAGCATAGTTGTTAATTACTTTCCAACGTGGTCCAATAATAATTTCATTTTGAATTGTAATGCCGGAAGCTTCAAAAATCTCTTCTTCTACTCCCATTTTCTTCTCTAATTTGTCTTCAAGTTCCTTATAGAATTCAATTGTTTCATCGTCCATTTCATCATAATCAAGTGGCTCTATTGCATGAAGAAGGTGTAGCGAGCAATTTAGAGATTTAGCCAAATAGATTGCATGTTCTCTTGCGTTTTCAGATCTTTTAGAAAAATCTGTGGGATATAAAATTCTCTCAATTATCATTAGATCCTCCTTAATAGCATTGATGGAATCATTTTAAACCCTATTTAATTTAAAAGTATATACGTTCTAGAATGTTAGACCAGTTTCCGCATATAAATTTAATTCAATTGAGAGGGTATAGGGGCCAAACAGGAATCAAAATTACCCAAAAAGCTTTTTAACTTTCTTTAGGGTTTCAATGCAAAGATCAATTTCTTCTTTGGTGTTGTAGAGATAAAAGCTTACTCTTGCAGTGTAATCCATAGAAAGATCCTGCATAAGCGGCTGAGCACAGTGATGACCAGAGCGAACCGCTATGCCTTGTTCATCCAACATGCCTGCAACATCATGCGGGTGTACGCCGTCTACGTTAAATGATATTACCCCGACACTGTCACTATCACTTTTATGACCATAAACTTTTATCCAATCAAACTCAGACATTTTTTCAAGGGCATAGGTCAGGAGTACTTCTTCATAATCATAAATATTTTGAAGACCAATATTTTCTAAGTAGTCCACTGCGGCCCCTAGTCCTATACCGCCCGCTATATTAGGTGTGCCGGCTTCAAATTTCCAAGGCAGCTCATTCCATGTAGATTTTTCAAGCGTTACTTTTTCTATCATGTCGCCACCGTACATAAACGGCTCCAGACCTTCTAGTAATTCCTGGCGTCCATATATGAACCCAACACCCGTAGGCCCCATCATTTTGTGTCCTGAAGCAACAAGGAAATCACACCCAATATCATTCACATCTATAGGCAAGTGAGGATTAGATTGGGCTGCATCAATTAATACTAGAGCGCCGACCTTCTTAGCTTCTTGTGTGATGTGTTTTACAGGATTTACAGTGCCTAAAACATTAGATGCATGAATTACGCTAACTAGCATTGTCTTTTCTGATAGTAATCCCGGGAGTTCATCAAGTTTTAAATTGCCCTTTGCATCAACTCCGAGGACTTTTATTTTTATGCCTTTTAAATCGCGGAGCATCTGCCAGGGAACGATATTGGAATGATGCTCCATAATTGTTATTAAAACCTCATCCCCTTCTTTTAATCTATGAAGCCCCCAGCTGTATGCTAGTAGATTAATCGATTCAGTAGCGTTTCTGGTAAATATAATCTCTTTCCAATCTTTGGCTCCAATAAAGTCTGCAACTTTTTTATGAGCCTCCTCATACATAACCGTGGATTCATAACTAAGTGTATGAACACCTCTATGAATATTGGAGTTGTGGTTACGGTAATAATTATCAATGCAGTTTATGACGCTTTCAGGTTTCTGGGTTGTAGCTGCATTATCTAAATAAATTAACGGCTTCCCGTTTACCCTACGTTTAAATATAGGGAAGTCGTTTTTTATTAAATAAGGATCGAAAGATCCGCTAGATTTGATTAACTTTTCCATTTTAGAGTAGTTTAAAGATTAATACAGATTATAGACTTATTGGCCTAACGTCTTTCTGTAAGCGCTTTCTTTAGAACCGTTAATCCTAATAGAGCGCATTTAAACCTTATAGGTGATACCTGGCCTCCTAGGGCTTCCAGCATATCGTGATCGGTTAACGATATTACATCCTCAATTTCCTTGCCTGTTACATTTTCAGTGAGTATCGACACGGATGCCTGGCTAATGGCGCAGCCTGTGCCTGAGAACTTAATATCTTCGAGCTTGTTGTTTCTAATTTTTAAATCAAGCCTTATTACGTCACCACACGAAGGTATGCCTTCTTCGTATGAGAAATCCGCGTCTTCAATCGTTCCGAAGTTCCTTGGATTTTTATAGTGATCTAATATGTACTCTAAGCTATCGCTTTCCATTTTTATCTTCTCATTAATTTAAATATTGTATTCGGGTTAGTATACCAGTTTATAGAGTATCTTCACTTCTTTCCTTTGGTAGATGAGATCGTATGCAGGGGTTTATTCTTCTGAATCTATTACGCTCATAGTGCAGTTATGCTCTCTTAAAACTTTATCAACCCTTTCCAAGTCGCAGTCGACTACCCAGAAAAGGCTTAGCTGTCTATTAATAGGCGCTGAGCTGAAGGAGATTACTTTCTCAGAATTGTTTTGTATAAGGTGGAGTACATCAAAGAGGCTAAGCTCTTGAGACATATTTACTTCTAATTTGATTGGCTTATCATTAAAACTAAACGTGGTTCGAAGAGCATCTAAAATATCGGTTACTGTTAGAAGGCCCAAGAGTTCGTTGGTTTCAGAAACAACGGGGAGAGAGTTGAAATTCTTAATCCTTATTATGTCCGAGGCGTTTTCGATAGATGCGTTCTCCATTAGAGTTAAAGGCTCAGTGACCATAACGTCTTTGATGGATACGTCTTTGTCTTTTGTTAGTGCATCGGCTAAATCAGTTTCAGTAATAATTCCTACTAGCTTCCCATCCTCCACTACAGGAAATTGTCTGTAATTTAGGGTCTTCATCTTTTCCACAATTTCTTGTGCGCTATCTTCAGGATTTACAGTTCTAGGATTTAGTGTCATTT
>JBBDIN010000138.1:0-13407 GCA_040880385.1 Thermodesulfobacteriota bacterium
CTTGTTTGATTCCTGTCAAACAGGACACGAGACCTGTACCGAATCTGTAAGATTCGAATCCTGTCTCCTCCGCCAATTTTCACAAAAAGTAAAAATTGGCGGTGTTTTCTGATTGATGTTCGAACATTTTTTGAAAACAATCCGAACTCCGAATTTTAAATTTTTAAATCCAAACGCTCGGGCGGGCAAAAAAAGGGGGGCTGTGGGGGAAGGAATTTTTGCCCGCCCTCGCTTTTCCGTCACCGTCGAATTTCGTGCCAGTAAAACTGGCGCGCCGCGCTTTGCCTAATTGCTTGCTTCTATAAAAGCAATTTGCGCGACTCGTTTCAACTCATTATCGTTTGAACCTTCAATCAACATCACCTCATTTGACAATAATTTCTTAGCTTCACTAATACTACTTTTATTTAATGGCAATCCAAATATTTTTACCTTATTAGACGTTTGATTTATCGGATTATCATAGCGTATTTCTTTTATTTCGATTTCTGCTGATGGGTAGCATATAAGGCCGTACTTTGTTTCGGTTTTACTAAATGATGTATATGCTAATAATTGATGTAAATCTCGCCTATGTTCTTCTTTTAGAATTTCACTATTCCCGAATTTATTATAAAGGTTAGATTTGTACTTAGCGTCTATAAAGATTACCGTTTCGCCTTTTTGTAATATCGCGTCAGGTTCAAGATGATTTAATTCCCACCCGTACTGTCGCATTGAATATCCAGGAAACTTATAGTTTGATAACAAGCGACTCCCAGATTCCTTAGCTACTTCTTTAAAAATATACTGTACAAATTTTTCAAATACATCTGAAAAATCTACTCTCCATGCCGTACTATCAGTAAAATTAATGTCTAAAATCCGATTTGCTTGGAGCTTACATTTTTTAACAATAGGACTGTCGGAAAATCTTACACGGATTGAACTAGTTTTCAGGGGCAAGTGATCATATAATCTTTCTTCTAAGATATCCAATCTACTTCGAATATTTAGTTTAATTCGCAAAGGAGTATTGGCGGATAGCAGCTCGAGCTTACACAAATCAAACACGTATCTAATATGAGAATACTCTGTGTGAAATTCGCTCAATATATTTTTTCCAGCTGGGAAACGTAATTTGTTTTCTGCTTTAAATTCTGTTTGAATATATCTATTCCAATTTATTTGACCTTTCGGCTCATTTATAATTTTTTCAATTCTGTTGAATTTTTTCCAAGGCCGCTTAGTCATTTCTTCCAGGATAAGAATAAATTTTACAGCCTCAAGATACATAGGCGGTCTAAAATTTCGACCCGATGCTAATGGCAAACTATCTATCACCTGAGGACTTATCTCGCTACCAAGCAAATTTAGAATTTCGATATAGTCTTCATATCTGTTTTTCCCTGTATACCTAGGTACAACAACAAAATCTCCAATCTGTTTCCCTGTATCTGGTGAACGTAATGGAATGGATCCAATAAATTGAGATGTTCTAAATACTATAGACGAACGCTGGTCGGATCCAATAATGTACGGGGTTACTCCGAGAAAATTAAAAACTTCAGAATTGTAATCTACAAACTTTTGAAGATGCTGACCAATATACCTTTTGTCGGCTTGTGGAAACCACTTTTTTTGTAAAACGATACCTCTTAAGGGTACTGTTTTCTCAGTCAAGCATGGTATCTCGCAAAATACATCTAACGATTTATTCATATTTATTCAAAAAGGGAGAGGTTGATTCTTGACATGAAATACTTATTAAATTCTTCCTTTGCACTATTCAATAAGCCTTCTTGAAGATATTCGCGAATAAGTGGATAAATTTCGTATCTAATTCTATTTTTCATTTCATCGTCAGAGGCTGCTAGAAAATATCCTTGTCCAGGCTGAAGAGGCAGCTCATTTGATTTTGCGTACCAATCGAAAATTCTATGGATTTCGTTAAAGTCTTCTAGATAAAATTGATCTGATGAAATCACTCTGGGAATAATGGTATACCATGCAAACCTTCGTCGTAAGGCAAAATCCACAACAGCCAAACTTCTATCTGCCGTATTCATTGTCGCAATAACAAATAAATTTTCAGGTATTTTATCAACTTTTAATTCTGGAGTTATATCTATTTGAACATTTGAAATGTCCTGCTTATGTTCAAATAGATAAAAAATAGGTCCAAGTACATTTGATAAATTAGCTCTATTGATCTCATCAATAATAAGTACGGTCGGCTCTTTAGAATCTAGCGCATGTTTCAGGGCTTCTACAAAAATCCCATTTTCTGCGGCGTAGGAAAGAGAGTCTGACTTAATGTTAGGCCTAATGCCATAAATAAAATCAGAATATGAAGTTTCGGCGTGAAATTGGGTAAAAAATATTCTCGCTTTTAACTTATCAGCGATAAGTTTGGCCAGTCTAGTTTTACCAGTTCCTGGCGCGCCTTGAACAATTACATATTTTCTTTCTTTCAAAAGACTGAGGGCTTCTTTTTCATCATCGCACGGTTGCTGTTTTACAAAAGGCAACAACGCATCTGATATTGCTTTTCTATGTGTATTATTTGTTGGCCATTCTCTTAATTCTGCATAACCAGCAACAAAAGCTGAAATAATTCTTTTTCCAGCATCAGATTCAGGATCGTCAACAATCTGGCAAACTGGCAGCACCTTTGAATATGTTTTTATAGTATTTTTAATATGTTGGAGGTCTGAATTCCCGGTTACGGCTTTCGGCAAACCAGTTTCAATATCAGAAAAATCACTTTTACAAAAACCTCTTTCATCAACCAACTTTGAAAACAATCTCCTCAAACCAGGAAAGGTTGCAAGCTCATAGTCATTTTTAAAACCATTTGAACCGATGCCCAGACAAACAAGCCAAGCCTTATCTTGATTATTTGGAAAAATTGTAAGTGAAAAATCATGAAATGGACCAGAAACCTCTTCATCTGGGTGAATAAAACCAAAATACGCACCATTGTCTTTTAAGGCTTCTTCACCCGTATTGTTTCTTAAGACATAAGGTTTGTTGAATTCCGCATCAATTTTAGCCCCGAACCGCTTGGCTTCATCTTCAATAAAATTTTTTATGGTGTCTATGTTCATATTTTTGAATATTATTTAATTAAATCATCAACACTTACATCAAGAGCTTTTGATATTTTTTTTAGTGTATCAAGCGTTGGGTTCTGGTTTTTACCAGCTTCAATTTTGATAATTGTATTATTAGCGACATCGGCCAACCTCGCTAATTTCTCTTGTGAAAGCCCTTTGGCTTCCCTCAATTTTCTAAGTGTTTTTGTAATGTTTGACATACTAATATCTTGATAGTAGAATTAAAGTATCAGTAATATTAACTTTCAACCACTTTAATGCTACAACAAAAATTAAAAATTGTAAACAAGCGGCGCATTTCGCGAAGCGAAATACGAAATTCGGCGGCGGCGGAAAAAAATTGGAATCGGAAAGCGAGGGCGGGCAAAAATTCCTTCCCCCCAACCCCCTTCCTTTTTGCCCGCCCGAGCGATTGGATTTCAGAATTCAGAATTTGGATTTTCTTCAAAAAAAGTTCGAACATCGTCCAAAAAGTGAAAATTGGCGGAGAGGGAGGGATTCGAACCCTCGAGGGAGCGTTAACCCCCTACACGCTTTCCAGGCGAGCACCTTCAGCCACTCGGCCACCTCTCCTAATTTATCTGTAAAATTGAGACAAAGATATTAACATTTACGTGGAAATGTTCAAAGGAGAACTCTAGAATTGTCCCACACTCAAAGCGGTTTAGAGATAAAGTCAAAAATCTCTAAAAACTTTCTTCAGGGTACTGTGCGCCTTCTTCATAGCCATCGTCAATGATTTCAGGCTCTGTGGGTGCTCCAACCGCTTGTCCCGGATCCTCCACGGACCCCGGGCTAAGCCAGGAGCAACCTGTTGAAAAAGCAGCAATTAAAACAATTAGTATCCCTAATATCTTAAGATAATTTCGTGTTGTTTTTATCATAATTTTTTATCCGCAAGTTTATTATTTATTTAGCTTTATATTCGCATTTGCATAGGTCAGTGTGAATAAAAGCTATGACATCCCATCTCTGTTGCTCAGAAAGCACCCCGCCCCATGCAGCCATCATTGGGGATAACCCTACCGAAGGTCCTCCTTCACTGATTACTTTGTAGAGATGTTCATTGCTTAGTGTAGAAACATATGCTGGGTCACTCAAATTTCTGGGTTTAGGGTCGAGTGCGGCAGCGGCTACACCGTCCCCTTTACCTTCAGGGCCGTGGCATGCAACGCAGGTATTATCGTATGATTCTTTTCCTTTTGCGGCGTCCCCTTTATCTTCCGCTGAGCTTGTTGAAGCCGAAACAGCTATTACAGCTACTGAAAACAGCATTATTGATAAGATTTTTTTCATTTGACAGCCTCCGAGCTTAGAATAATTTTCACGAACATATTCTAACTGTAATATCCGATTTGTATAGTGAGAATTCTTGCAGAAATATGGCCTGGATGTGATAATGCTATAACAATCTAGAAAACTGACAGGGGGCATTCTAAATGAGTTTTATAGAACTAAAATTAGATGAAAAAGTAGCGACTATTACTCTCAATAGACCAAAAGTAAATGCTCTAAATGATCAACTTATTGATGAGCTTAAAGCGGCTTTTCAAGGTGTTCAGGCAGAAGGCAATGTCAATGCTGTTATTTTAAGAGGGCAGGGGAGCTTCTTTTCTTTTGGTTTTGATGTTCCGGGGTTTATGGCATATCAAAAAGATGAATTTCAGAATTATGTAGAGAAGTTCTCTGAGCTTATTAAAGAAATATTCATGTTTCCTAAGCCCGTCATTGCTGCCCTAAATGGACACACTGTAGCCGGAGGATGCGTGCTCGCTTTAGCTTGTGACTATAGAATAATGATTTCCGGGAAGGCTAAAATAGCTTTAAATGAAATGACATTTGGTTCAAGTCTCTTTTCTTGTGTTACAGAGCCCCTTAAATATGCAGTGGGATCCAAAAAAGCTGAACAAATCATTTATTCCGGCAAGATGTATTCTGCAGAAGAAGCATTCAACTTAAATCTGGTTGATAGAATCGCAAGTGGAGATGAGTTCGATGCCGTTGTGTCAGAATCCGCTTTAGATTTTGCTGGGAAGGATACACCTGCTTTTGCCAGTATAAAAAAAATGCTGAAAAATGAAACTCTCAACACAATCGTGAGCTTTGAAATGGAAACAATGTCTGAATTCGTAGATGTTTGGTACTCGGACTCTACTCGAGAGCAATTGGCAAAGATCGAGATTCGTAGTTAGCTCTTAATATATATTTCAGATTCATTTAACAAAGGAGAGTTATGATCAAGAAATGGAATGTTTTAAATTCGGAACAATTAGTATCTAATAATATATTTTCTGTAAGGAAAGATAGAAGCGTCTCACCCATTACTGGAGATGAGCATGATTTCTTTATACTTGAAGCCCCTGATTGGATAAATGTAGTTGCGCTAACTGAGAATGACGAGATTGTTCTCATAGAGCAGTACAGGCACGGTACCCAGTCAGTAACTATAGAGATTCCCGGTGGTATGGTTGATCCGGGAGAAGAGCCACTTCAAACAGCAAAAAGAGAGCTTCTTGAGGAGACCGGCTATGCTGGAGAAAATTGGCTTCAAATAGGTGAGGTTTTCCCCAATCCTGCATTTCAAAACAATCGGTGTTTTACTTTTTTGGCTACTAAGTGCAAGAAAGTGAGTGACGCAAACTTTGATACCACTGAAGACATATTTACTTACACAATACCGCACACAGAAATATCGAAATTAGTGTCTCAGGGCAAGATCACGCATTCCTTGGTAGTAGCTGCGTTTTATTGGTATGTCTTATACAAACAATCTAATACTTAGATTACTGAAAACTTATTTCTTAGTTGTTTTCTTTGTAGTTTGTGGCGTTGTCTCAGACATTTTTTGTTCAATGCTGTCTATTTTTGCAGAAAGTCTTTTTATCTGTCCTTCTAGAATATAAAGAGAGTCGTTAGCACTTTCTGTTCTCTTAAGAAGTAATATGCCCAATCCAACTAGAGGAGCTATAATGAATATTAGCTGAAATAAATAACCCGGTCCGCTCCCGCCGCCTGCGCAGCCAGTAATATTTAATCCTATGAATATGGTTGCAATAGCTAATAATGCTTTTCTCATTTTGTCCTCCCGACTTTTATAATTATATTCGCTTCAAACTTAATATCTAATAGGCTTTTATTTTACCTGAGAAATATGTACAAAGATTATTATCTTGAATCATTTATTGTTTGTAAACATTAAATAGAATATTTCTCTTCCCTCTTTCCTAAAACCCTTCTCATATTTGGTATGGGGGCGATTTGGCAGATTATGCAAATAGCCGGGGTGTGGATATTGGGATTTGAAGAACGAAATGTTCTTAAAGACATCAAAAGAGTGTGAGATATAGTCTTTATCATCACTTGCAATCTCTAATACCCCGTCTTTCTTCATGATTTTAGAAAGTGCTCCTAAAAATTCGGAGTTTACAATTCTATGTTTACGGTGTCTGTCTTTAGGCCAGGGGTCAGGGAAATTAATATAGACTAAAGAGAAAACATCCTCAGAAAAAAGCTCCTCAGCAGCAATATTGGCATTCATATGAAGAAACCTAAGATTCCCATTCTTTTCGTCTTGGGCTGCTTTCATAGCGATTTTAAATCTTTTCGTTTTAATCTCCATACCAAGGAAATTTCTCTCAGGATGTCTCCCTGCCATTTCAATTAAAAAATCACCATCACCAAAGCCGATTTCGAGAACTATTTCATTCTCGTTTCCAAATACCTCAGCTAAATCTAACGGTATGTAATACTCTGAAATATCAAGCGCTGTTCTACTCGAGGTTGCTTTCGTCATCTGTTTTTGTAATTAAATATTAAGTGGGTTTGGGCTAAATTACTTTTTCTATTATTGGTTCTTCTATCTTGATTCCGTAACTACCGTCAACTTGAGTCATATCACCAATTCTGTTGGGAAGAACCATCTCAATATTGCCGCTTCTGGATTTTTTGTCGAGCTTCATTGCATCTATGATCTGCTCCGCTTTCATATAATCAGGAATGTCGGTTGGTAGGCCGGCCTTTTTAACGAGATTAATCAATTTGTTTAAATCAGATTCCTTCCATAAATCCATTTCAACAGCCAGCTTCCCTTCTGCAACCATTCCTATTGAGATTGCTTCTCCGTGGGAAATTTTATAATCAGAGAGATTCTCAACAGCGTGGCCGATAGTATGGCCGAAGTTTAAAATCTTTCTAAGATTTGATTCCCTTTCATCTTTTTCGACAACTTCCGCTTTTATCTCACATCCTCTTTTAATGATATGTGTTAGCGCTCCTTTGTTATATGAAAAAATAAGATCCATATTTCCCTCAAGAAAGGAGAATAGGGCGCTGTCGCTGATAACACCGTATTTTATTACTTCTGCCAGACCTTCCCGTATTTCTTTTTCACTTAATGTCAAAAGAGTGTTTACATCAATAAATACAGCCCAAGGTTGGTGAAATGCCCCAATTAAGTTTTTCCCATGTGGAGTGTCCACACCCGTCTTTCCGCCAATAGAGCTGTCCACACATGCAACTAATGTTGTCGGTATCTGTACATATGGGAGGCCGCGTGTATAGCTTGCCGCCACATAACCCGCAATATCCCCAACAACTCCTCCTCCAAGCGCAATTACTGCGGAGTCGCGTCCAAATTTTTTGTCAAGCATTTTATCTTCTATCCAGGCTTTAATCTCTCTACTTTTATTCTGCTCACCGGCAGGGAAAGAGATAATCTTATTTTCTAAATTGTTTTTCTTGAACCCTTCAGAGAGATCTCCAGCATATAGAGTTTCTACATTTGAGTCGGTGATGATTGCAAATTTATGACCTAATCCAGCTTCTTTTATCTTGCTTGGGATTTGATCTAGCACACCGTCTGCAATGATAATATTGTACGATTTATCTTCGGTTTTTTTTAGATTTACTCTTATATCTTCCATATTCAGTTTCCTATATTGATAATTCCTTCTCCCCCTTTGGGGAAAATATATTTACTTTAGGTCCGGGATTAATAGTAATCTCCGTCTCATTGTCATGCGCGTATATTTCACCGTCTATTATATAGCCTTTATTTCTTTCAATACTCAAGTGTTTAACAGCTTGATTAATAAAGTTTCCTGCTTCATCTGACTTAAGTCCTCTGTATAGACCCAAGGGTATTTTATGCCTAGACTCTCTCAAAAAAGGCTCTCTCATATACACGGTATTGAATGAGACACCTGGCTCGGGATTGTCGTTGAAGATATTAAAGCCGAATACAAATTTTTTGAGGCAAGATGAAATAATAAAGACATGTCCTTTATTGGGAAGTTCTTTGTTATCTATGTGAACTATTGAATCTATTGGTTTAAATATCCCATTTTCTGAATCGGCAATAGACATCAAGATGGTTTTTATAGCCAGCATTGAGGCCACCTGCACCCCTGCACCCTGAGTGTAGTAATCGAGCATAAATCTATAAAGAAGCCCATCAATCCAGGTAAAACCGTAATTGGGTTGAGAAAAATTACTGTCGTTTATTTCTAAAAGCCCTCTCTGTGTGACCGGTATTTTTTGTTTGTCTTTGATTAGGTTGTTTAATCTTCTACATACTGAGAGCTGGTTTTCTCTAAGCCCAACATCAGCTCCGATCATATTAATAGTACCTCCCATAAGAGGCACGATGATAGGGAGCTCCCCTTGTCCACAGAGGTTTATGTATGACGTCAGGACATTGCAAATCGTCCCGTCTCCTCCGCTAATTAGTAGAAATTTAATATCTTCTTGATGAAACCCCTCAATTACCTCGGGTATCTCTTCTTTACCGCTTGTTGGACATACCATCGCATCTTTGCCAAATATATTTTGTAACTCTTCTATAATATCGGCTGTCTTTGTCTTATTAATTCTAGCAGACGGATTGAGAATAATTCCTATTGATTTCATACAGGATACTTTAAAACCGACCATACAGAATGTGGTTCTACCTTTTTATAGCCTTGTAGTTCAGTAAGTTCAACTAAAAAGCAGTGTCCGAGCACTTCTCCACCAAGTTGCTCTATCAGATCGCCAGCAGCTGCAGCAGTTCCTCCTGTTGCAAGCAGATCATCTATAAGCACCACTTTGCTTCCCTCGTGTATTGCGTCACGGTGCACTTCAAGAGAGTCCGTCCCGTATTCCAGATCGTAAGATGCGTTTATAGTTACATATGGGAGCTTTCCGGGTTTCCTCACAATAACAAGACCTGTGCTAAGTTTTAAGGCCAAGGCTGATGCGAAAATAAATCCTCTAGCTTCTATTCCGACAAGATAGTCGATTTCTTGACCCTCTAGTATTTTAGCCATTTCATTTACTGCCGACTCAAACGCCTTTGCATTCTGAAGTAGCGGTGTAATGTCATGAAAAATTATTCCTTCCTTCGGAAAATCCGGTATATCTCTAACATATTTTTTTAAATCTTCCATGTGAAATCTCCTTATCTTATTTAGGGTAGATAGTTTAACGGGTTTACGGGTCTCCCGTTTTTTCTAACTTCAAAGTGAAGATGATTGCCGGTGGCATTTCCCGTAGCGCCGACTTCACCAATGAGTTCTCCCGACCTGATACAGCTTCCTGAATTTACTCTATTCTTACTGTTATGTGCATACATTGTACTAAGGCCTTTTCCGTGGTCAATTATTATGACCCTACCATACCCTGAATATCCCCTTAGATTAGTTGAGCTTGCTACTATTAGTCCGTTTGCGGCGGCTCTTATCGGTGTACCACGAGGGGCGGGGATATCGATACCTTCATGCGGCCTTCCCCGGCGCATTCCAAAATGTGAGGAAATCTTCCCAGGCACTGGCCATATTAATCCCGACCCGCTTACCACTGTGCCGGGAATTCTGAGTCTGGTTCCAACTGCAATGTCTGTATAATCCTCAATGCCGTTTACTTCAATTAAATCATTTACAGTTGTGTTATATATCTTAGATACCCTATATAATGTCTGTCCTTGTTCAAGCACATGATAAGAGTAGGTCGTGGTTGATGAGAAGTCAGCAGGTAAGCATTTCTGCACTTCTTTGTCTGTTGGGGGTGGAATTGATGGTCTAGGGGGTGGGCTTTTTGCGCATGCAGCGCTAAGAATTAGAATTAGCGAGCTTAATAGCCAAATTGACTGCCATCTCCGGTGTTTGTGCTTTTTTAATATCCGGTGACACATCCCAAGTATTAATTCCTATTATTGGTATTTTTAGTCTTAAAGCGAAGGCTATTTCAGATAATGTACCGTAGCTTCCTCCTATTGCAATTATAGCATCGCTGGATCTTACAACAATAATGTTTCTGCCGTGAGCCATCCCTGTAACTATCGGATAATCGATGAAAGGATTACATTCTGTCTTAGAAGTGCCGGGCAATATTCCGATCGTTGTTCCGTTTAGAGATTTTGCCCCCCTGCATGCAGCTTCCATTACTCCACCCATGGCGCCACATAAAAGTGTGCACTTTTGTCTAGCAATTTCTTCTCCGACTACTTGGGCCAAATTGCAGTCCTCTTGTGAAGCATCTCCAGCCCCTATAACACCTATTATATGTTGCTTGTTTAAATCCATTGTTTATTTAGCCCTGGTCTTTTATATTAGTTTAGCCTTATTCCAAATACAAGAATCGATTTCAAGTTATGAGGTTTATCATACAAATATGAATTATTTAGATTGGATTGTCATAGCTGTATATATAGCTTTTCTAATTGGCCTAAGCGCCTATTTGAGTAGAAGGCAAGGGACGATGGAGGATTATTACCTTGGCGGAAGAACCATTCCATGGTGGGCAATAGGAGTGTCCACTATGGCAACTCAGCTTGGAGCAATTAGCTTTATTTCTGCCCCTGCATTTGTTGCGCTGAAACCTGGGGGAGGGCTCAAGTGGTTTGGGTTTGAGTTTGCAGTTCCTATAGCAATGGTGTTCATTATGATATTTATTCTTCCGGTTATTCACAGAACCGGAGCAATAAGTCTATATGAATATCTTGAGAAACGATTTGACGCCTCCACACGCTCAATAGTAAGCATAATTTTTCAAATAAGTCGAGCTCTTGCAACAGGAGTCGGCATCTATGCCATTGGTATAGTCCTTTCAGCGATCTTAAAAGTGCCAATGGTCCCTACGATACTTGTAATAGGTTTTGTTACCATTATTTATGACGTTCTTGGTGGTATTAAAGCTGTCATTTATACAGATGTTATTCAAATGCTTGTCCTTACAATCGGTATAATCGTTTGCGGTGTTGCAGCGCTTTATCTGATCGGTGATGTGGACCGTTTGCTCGCAGGCTTTGATAAGGAGCGTCTGGTTATTATAGACATGAGCTCTCACGGCTTTGGGGATGGTGAGAGCTTTAGTTTCTGGGCACTAGTTATTGGAGGATTCTTTCTCTATGTTGTACTGCTCCCCTTTTGTCAAGCACGGTTTAAGTTGGAATTATGAATATTAATATTAAACAAAAAAGGGGGTCCGAAACACCCCTTTGTGTATTCAATTTTGTACTGTTTCCGTTAGTATCTGATTAAGCTGTTACCTTTCTTCTGCGGTTAAAAAATGCACCTCTTATATTGTTTGTTAAAAAGCAAAATCGCAGCAGCGTAAAAGTGACGAGAAAAACTGGATATCGAGTCACATCTGTTAATATTAGAATATTTATCAGAAGAATCAGGTTCACTTCATATGTATGTCAAGACTGTAGACCGCGGAGACACCTGAGTCGATGTAGGTGATAAAATCATCTACTATTCCTGCTGCTTCAGTCCATTTTCTGATCTTCCTCAACATTGCAAAGACTTTACTTTTGATTGTAACCGCGATATCTTTGAGACCGGTATGGAGAATAGGCCTTTAACAGCACCCCTATTGAATCCGATCATTACATTTTTGATCCGGTCACAAACACAGAAAACAGCACCGATTTTACCCGTTGAACTCTCACACCTGCCCGACGATCACAATACTGAGACTACGCTTCAAAACCTCAATGCTGCATTTTTAATTCTGCTGGCTGGCGAGGATCATGCGCAATTCTCGCAGGCACAAGGCTATCTCACCAAACTTGCAAAATCATCAAAATGGGCCGACTGGGCAAACTTTTACCTGGACAGTGTGCAGCTGGTCGCACAAGAGCTGGAGCAGTGCTGCCAGCAAGATCCAGAATTACAGGCAAAATTTCAAAATGCAGAGGAAACGCTTTCTGAAAACCTGCCTGATGATAAGACCATAGCGGAATGCATCTGGTCTGTGCTTTTCCCCGAGGGCGTTGGTATTCGCGGGCATGAGGCGGTGAGCATAAACGCGCTCAGAGAAAAGCGCACTGTCACCATCAGCAATTTGAATCCGGTCCCGATCGAAAATCCGTTTAAAGAAATCCTTTTTACCTCCAATGTTCTGCTGACCACACCACTCGTGGGCGCAGACCTTTCGGAATTTGACCAGCACTTTCAAGAACAGCTCAACAAGACTTCTCAGGAGCCGCAACTCTACTGGTATGACCACCCTATTCCTATCGGTGTCAATGCTGAGAGTAACGAAATCCTCTACGGTCTAAAGAACTTTGATGAGGCTGTCCAGGTGGAACGGCAACGGCATCCCGAGGAAACTGCTAAAGTCAACTTTGTTTTATCCGTATCAGTGACCCATAAACAACTGCAAACGCTGGGGAAAAAGTATATCAAGCACGTTCTGAGCAAAAATGCTGCCCTCGACCAGCTGAACATCTTCGCTTTTACGGAGGAAGATACCGACGCCCTGGTTCAACAAGTATTGCTGCCTGCAGCAGAGCAATGCTGCCCTACTGATAATGCAGCCGACCTGCTTTCCATTTTTGGGGTAGATGGGCGCTATGGTCGTCACTACAGCTTCCTGAAAGCCATATCCGCCCTGTGGCATGTGCTGATCAACCCGAAGATTCGAGCGACATTCAAAATCGATCTGGACCAAGTATTCCCGCAAACTGAGCTGATAGAACAAACAGGCGCCTCTGCGTTTGAGCATTTTCAGACGCCGCTCTGGGGAGCTACAGGTCATGATTTCGAGGGGGATCCCATAACACTGGGTATGATAGCAGGTACTTTGGTCAACAAGCACGATATTCATAAAGGTATATTTACCCCGGATGTGACGTTTCCCGACGGCAAGCTCGCACCGGACGAATATGTTTTTTTCAGCCGACTGCCCCAGTCCTTATCCACTGAAGCTGAAATGATGACACGCTATCAGTCCGGAACAAACCTCGATGGCCAGCACACCTGTCTACAGCGTATCCATGTGACTGGTGGCACCAACGGTATTTTCGTAGACAGCCTGCGCCGTTTTC
>JBBDIN010000139.1:0-11084 GCA_040880385.1 Thermodesulfobacteriota bacterium
CTGCCTCTCGTATAAGCCCCTCTTCTTTAAAGCCCAATCGCTTTGGAATAGCACGGCTCTTTAAGTTTTCTGTAGCACATCTTATTTCGATCCTGTTAAGACCCATTCTATCGAAGGAATAATCGAGTACCTTTGAGCAAGACTTAGTAATTAGTCCTTTGCCTTGATACTGTTCTCCAAGCCAATAGCCGATGCTTGTTGAGCGATTCAGCCAATCAATCCGGTGATATCCGACCACTCCGGCGACTTTTCCTTTATACATAAGAGCAAACTGTACAGTCTCATTACGCTCGTATTGTATTTGGGAAATTTTTATAAAATCAATTGTATTTTGGAAATAGCGGTTGTTATCAAGCCAGGGCAGCCACTCTTTGAGATATTCTCGATTGTCATCTACTAAGTCAAAGAGTTCATCTGCATGGCTCTGATTAATGAGCTCAAGCTCGCTCTCAACATCTATTTTAAGCCTAAAGTATCCACTCATTATCTTAGAATACCCTTATAAAAATTAAGCAATAGAACCTGGCGCTTGAAACGAATTATCAATTGATCCTGTATGAGTAGTAGTACTGTGAGTTTGAACAACCGCGTTCAAAGATAATTTTTTATAGACATAGGCTTGAGCAACAATCACAATCGGGACCGCAACTAATAGACCTATTCCCAAAGCCATAACTCCCAAAATAGTTATCATCAAGAATAAAAGCAGTAGTAAAAGTAAATTCCATTTATGTCCATTTGTCATCTTACCACTTTCTTTAAATGCTTCTATTACATCCATATTCTTGTCTACTATTAGATACTGGACATATTGATATTTAATTGCCAAGTATATTCCCGGCACTATAAGCAAAAGGAATCCTATAACTACAATTAATGTATATAGGACATAACCCAGTAGGAACTTAAAGAATAAAGAGCTGGAGAAGGATAAAAAATCATATGACCCTATCTTATCATTTTCATATAACTTCAAGCCTATCTTAATTATAAAGATGGATGAAACTATGCTTACAACCCAGGATCCTAAATTGAACAACAGAGATAGAGACGGAAGCGACTCAGTGAAGGCACTAGCGAAGAAACCAAAAAATGCCTCGATTATAAAAAGAAGAATAAGATAGATAATGAAAAATCCCAGATTGTCTTTCATCCTATTCCAGCCGAACTTTATGGCGGCTTCTTTAGAAAATTTCTTTTCGGACACAATTAAACTCCTTTCCAGATTTAATAATTAAGACCACATCCTGAATATTACTTTTTTTGGATACATTTAACAATAGGATTTTTATGCCATTACAAACTCGAAAACGAGTACTCCTCTACAGCAAAGCAGAAATAGCTATTCAGGCAGATGTGCAGAAAAGAATATCCGTTGATAAGGGAAAAACACCGGCGTTTCAGGGTATAAATCCTGGAGCCTTTTTCGGTAGGTGTTTAGGAAATCATCATGCCGCTCCTCAGGCAGCCGCTCAAAATAGGGGATTAATGCCGTACCTGAAAGCCATTCTATAACAGCATCAACATCATCTAACACGTGTGGATAAATTTTCTCAAAAACATTTATATTTTGGGCTCCCGAATCATATAGCAGCTCAGAATACTCTCTTATAGAAAGCACTGACCACTCTCTCTGCCAAGAATTCAAGGCGCTCTTATAGGGTTCCTCATTTGCTATTTCTGCAATCAGCTGCTGAGTAGGATGATTATGATTTGCAGGGAGCTGGACTGCCAACTGTCCTGTGGGCATCAGTAATGACACGAGCCTCGGAATTAATTGATCGTGATTATCAACCCACTGTATCGCTGCGTTTGAAAAAATGAGATCCCATTTATTTGTAGTCTCTTCAATTGAGCATAATTTAAAATCGAGCCCCGGGCGTTTTTTTTGAATCGCCTTTTTAAGCATCTGGGAGGAGCTATCAATTCCAAGCACGTCGCTTTCGGGCAGCAAGTCTGAAACCATTTCAGTCAACTCACCCGTGCCGCATCCCAAATCCAGAACTCTTAGTCCCTTTCTTTTAAAGATGAGATCCATTAAATCTTTAAATGGCGCAAAACGTTCTTTTTGAAATTTATGATAAAGCTCCGGGTTCCAGGACATCGTTGTCTCCACAATTGTGATATTGATTAACATACCGAATATAATTTTTAGTTTCTATAAATCACAAAGAATAAATAATATGTTATGATTTTCTGCTTAATTAGACTTTATAATCGAACAATTTGGAGAGTGGATGTATACATTAATATATATAGCGCTTGGAGGGGCGGCAGGAGCAATACTGCGCTATTCTGTCTCAGGATATACGTATAGATACTTTGACGGCTTTTTCCCTTGGGGGACATTGGCTGTAAATCTGCTCGGCTGCTTTACAATTGGGTTCTTTTGGAACGTATTTGAGAATTTCACTTATTCCCCAAATACGAGAGCATTCATATTTATCGGCATTCTGGGAGCTTTTACAACCTTTTCAACATTTGGACTTGAGAGCTTCAATCTTCTTAGGGAAGGCGAGATCAAATACGCACTATTAAATATATTGGTAAGCAATATTGCAGGACTAGCTCTGGTTTTTATGGGCTATATAGCATCTAAATATTTGTTTACCTTTCTAAGATAGGAGATAAAATGAGAACACCCGAAGAAGGTATGCTGCTTAGAATCTTTATTGGAGAGACGGATAGTTATAAAAGTAAAGCTCTATATGAGCAAATTGTATTAAAAGCTAAGGAACTGCATTTGGCATCTGTAACCGTTACCCAGGGAATTATGGGATACGGTGCGGACAACGAAATACACACTTCTAAAATACTCCGTCTATCAGATGATCTACCGATCATTATTGAGATAATAGACAGTGAGGTTAATTTGAAAACGATTCTGCCTTTCCTTGACGAAACTATTGGGGATGGCTTTGTAACTATGGAAAAAGTGAATATTCTTAAGTATAGAAAGTAAGTTAACAAACAAAATTAAACAAATTTCTTAGCTGAAAACCAACTAGTACTATATCATCGGCTTGAAGCACTTATTCAAGTTATTTAAACTAGTGGCATAGTAAATATAACGAGGCAATAATGAATATTGCTGTTGGAAGTGACGAACGGACCCATCTTACAGATTTTGTAATTGATGAGCTAAAAGCTAGGGGAATAGAACCGGAACTTTATGGCCCGCTTGCTGAAGATAATATTGGGTGGACAGAGGTTGCTCAGAGAGTTGCAGAGAAGGTTAAGGACGGATCATGTGACCAGGGTATACTTTTTTGCTGGACAGGCACTGGGGTCAGCATTGCAGCAAATAAAGTCCCCGGGATTAGAGCTGCTCTTTGTGGTGATGCTCAGACTGCACAAGGTGCTAGAAAATGGAACGATGCAAACGTTTTAGCGATGAGCCTTAGAGCGACTTCTCAAACTGTCGCTAAAGAAATATTGGATGCCTGGTTTAGCGCCGAGCCACAAGAAGAAGAAAAGCCTAATATTGATAAAGTAAAGGAAATAGAAAGAAAGTATTCTCGACAATAAACTTATAGAACGAATAATAACATTTGGAGATTGTGATGAAGAAAAATAGTTATAACATTGCCATTGTTGGCGCTACAGGTGCTGTTGGGCAGGAAATGATGGAAATACTAGAACAGAGAAACTTTCCTGTTGGAGAGCTAAGACTCTTAGCATCTCAAAGATCTGCTGGTAAAGAGCTTGAGTTTAAAGGTAGCAAAATTAAAATAGAGGAGCTGGATGAGAATTCATTTAAAGATATAGATATCGCGCTATTTTCGGCAGGGAGCTCTAGGAGTAAAGAATTCGCACCAATTGCCGCACGAGCCGGAGCCGTCGTAGTAGATAATAGTTCCGCCTTCAGAATGGAAGAAGGAGTGCCTTTAGTAGTGCCGGAAATTAATCCAGAGGCTGTAGCTGGCTACAAGAACAAGGGTATAATAGCCAATCCGAACTGTACTACTGCAGTTACTGTGATGGCACTAAAACCTCTGCATGATCTAGGCAATATTAAAAGAGTAATAGCATCTAGCTATCAAGCGGTCTCTGGAGCAGGTGCACAGGCTATTGAAGAGCTTAAAAATCAAACGCTTGCCTGGGCTAATTCAGAAGAGATCAAGCCTGAAACTTTCCCCTATCAGATTGCTTTTAATTTACTGCCTCAAATTGATAGTTTTTTGGATAATGGATACACAAAGGAAGAGATGAAGCTCCACAATGAGACAAGGAAGATTCTTGGAGACAGTGAAATCGCTCTTACTGCAACTACCGTAAGAGTTCCTGTATTCCGTGCGCACTCGGTCTCTGTTAATATTGAAACTGAAAAGAAAATCACAGTTGAAGAAGCCAGAGAGGCTCTTAACAAATTTCCGGGTGTAAGAGTTTTCGATGAACCTGGAGAACTGAAATACCCTATGCCCATTGATGTCGCCGGAACGGATGATTGTATAGTCGGGAGAATTAGGGAAGACTATACAATACCAAATGGCCTTAGCTTTTGGGTAGTAGGGGATCAGCTGAGAAAGGGCGCTGCGCTTAATGCAGTGCAAATTGCAGAGCTCTTAATCGGAGACTATATATAATGGCAATAGTGGAGACGATTAAAGATTTTATGGGGAGTATAGTTGCTCATAACTACACTGAGCTTCCCGTAAAGATTCAAGATGGTGTCAACAAATACCTAAAAGATGATGAAAAGATAATATTAACCCTTATGGATTATAGAGCTGTCTACAGAGCGCCGAAATTCATAGACAGTAACACCTTTTTCAATTCATGGTTCATACTGACAACCCATAGAATTATCATTGCCAAAAACTCTTCTACTTTCAAAAGGTTTAGAGATATAGCGCTCTCGGATATCACACAGATTTTCTATGAGTTTGATGACACAGAGCCAAGAGTTTCCATAACAACTCCCGGGAATGAGGATATTATAGAATTTATGAGAGCCGGGGCTGAACATTGTGTTGATTTAGATAAGAAAATAGACCTTGCAATAGAAAATGCAAAAACTCAAAAAATAAAAACCGCAAGTGATGAACATATTCTTTGCAGAAAGTGCGGCAGCAAAGTGCTCAGCCAGAGTAAATACTGTTCAGAATGCGGCTCAAGATTAGACGCCTTTTAGAAATAAAAACTACACCCATTTGAAAAACATTTGATTATTATCTTGATTTAACCTCAAGCTTAAATATACTGAAAGCAGAGGAGATTTATTATGATTCACGGCTCAATAGTTGCGATAGTTACTCCGTTTAGAGACGGCAAAATTGACGAGGATGCTCTAAAAAATCTTATTGAATTCCAAATAGAGAATGGAACCCACGGGATCGTGCCATGCGGTACTACCGGAGAGTCGCCCACCCTCTCTCATGAAGAACATGAATATGTAATTGAGCTTACAGTACAAACAGTAAAGAAAAGAGTACCGGTAATAGCAGGTACGGGATCTAACAGTACCAAAGAGGCCATTAGACTTACACGTTTTGCTAAAGAAATAGGAGCAGATGCCGCTCTTGTAGTTGTTCCGTATTACAACAAACCCACGCAGGAAGGACTTTATCTGCACTTTAAGCAGATAGCTTCTCAAGTAGATATCCCTATAATACTTTACAACATCCCCGGCAGATCAGGAGTGAATATGACCCCTGATACAATAGCAAGATTAGCCACCGACTTTAAAAACATTATAGGAGTAAAAGAAGCTGCGGGATCAGTCCCTCAGGCAAGCAAAATTCTTCAGCTTTGTGGAATGGATTTCTTGGTACTCTCCGGGGAAGACGCATTAAATTTCCCTCTACTTACAATTGGTGCTAGAGGGTTCATCAGTGTAACAGCTAATATTGCGCCAAAAGATCTGTCAGATCTATATAATTTTTATGTGGATGGAGAGTTTGATAGAGCTAGGGATATGCACTATAAGTTATTGCCTTTAAACGAAGCACTGTTTATCGAAACAAATCCAATCCCTATAAAGGCCGCACTCAGTATGATGGATAAGATCAAATACGAATACAGGCTTCCACTTTCTGAAATGGCGCAAAATAATTATGATGAACTTAAAAAAGCACTTTCAGATTATGGTTTGATTAGCTAAATAGCCGGCACCTATTCTCTAATTTTTCTTATGTAGTTACAATCATACTATAAGTCTATTTAACACACTTTAATTTCTGGAGATAGAATTGAGTCCTCCCAATCTTGATTTTGAGAAGAAAATTTGGGCAAAGGGGAAGATACCTGCCGGGGTTGACGAAGCAGGAAGGGGTCCGCTTGCAGGACCTGTCGTAGCTGCTGCGGTTGTGCTTCCTGATGATTGTGTAATCAAAGGGCTTGATGATTCAAAGAAGCTTTCTCATTCCAAGCGAGAGAGGATATTTGAGGAGATAAAGTCTGTTGCGATATCTTATGCCATTGGGATAGTTGAGCCTGAGGAAATAGACAGAATTAACATACTACAAGCTGCTCTTTTGGCTATGGAAATATCAGTAAAAAAGCTTACAACCAAACCGGATTATTTGCTGATAGACGGAAATCAAAAAACCTCACTCTTACTAATGCAGGAGACAATTGTTAAAGGTGACTCCAAATCTTGCTCTATCGCTGCGGCATCCATTATCGCCAAAGTTACCAGAGACTCCATAATGAAGGAGTATGATTTAAAATACCCTGAATACAATTTCAAGGGCCATAAGGGCTACCCAACAAAAGAACATTACGAAGCTATTAGAGAACACGGCCCCTGCCCTATTCATAGAAGGTCATTCAGGGGCGTTCTCTAGATAACTAATAATACTGCAACGCTATTCTACGACAGTTACTGATTCCATAACTACTTGCTCGTTAGGAACATCTCCGGGTCCGGTCTGAACTGTTGCAATGGCATCTACAACGTCCATGCCGTCTACAACCTTACCAAAAACAGCATAACCAAAATCTCTTCTACCGTGATCTAAGAATGCGTTGTCCGCTTGGTTAATATAAAATTGAGATGTGGCGCTATTAATATCTTGTGTACGCGCCATAGCTATTGTACCTCTTTCATTCTTTAAACCATTATCAGCTTCATTCTTAATAGGAGCCTTTGTAGACTTAGGCTGCATCTCGGTTGTAAAACCACCGCCCTGAACCATAAAGTTGTTTATGACTCTGTGAAAGACAGTCCCGTCATAATATCCTTCTTGAACATAGGTCAAGAAATTTTCTGTACTTATTGGAGCATTTTCCTTATCTAACTCTATTTTAATATCGCCTTTATTAGTTTTAATTATTACCACTGGATTGCCTCCTGTATTTCGTGTTGCTTTATCATCACCACTCATTTCATCAGTTTTACTGTCTCCACTCGCTTCTTCAGTATTGGGAGCTTCATCACTAGCCGCACCTTCAGAACCTTGACTGACTTCAGTTACAGTTTCACTCTTTGGTGCTTCATCTTGATTACAACCGGCTAGAAAAAATACTGCCGGTAGGAAAAGAATAATTGTCACAACTAAAAAATATCGGATTAAACTCTTATACATGGCTTTTAGCCTCCTCTTTGTATCTAGGCCTCTTAATTTATAGCAATACCACTATAGTGTCAAACCTAAATTCAGCAGTTTTTCAATTTGGAATTTACAAGATATGTCTAATCAAGTAGATCAAGATACTAATAGAAAATTCTTATAGAATTATTAGCAAAAATATAGTTTATTTGTATACTATCCGGAATAATGGACCCAATAAAAACTAGGATTTATACAGTTCATATCAAGAACCCTTTTGATGATATTCATGTAAAGATTCAGCCACTTAAGGTAGAAGATTTGACTGAACTCGTATCATTAGCAATGGAAACAGGTTTCTGGGGAAATCGTGAATTAATTGAATATGTAGTAACTAAAGGATGCGTGAACGAATACGAGGCAGAACAAATAGTAGCTAATCTTACCATTTTCACAATTAATGATATAGCACGTGAAATATGGATTATTACCCTTAAGAACATTGCCAATATCGCTAATAAACTATTCAGAATAATTGGAAATAGTTCACAAAAACTAAGGATCAAAAGATATAAATATACAGATCTTGCAACACCTGGGCTGCTCCATTTTATTTCAGGCTATTTGGCTAATATAGACTCAGATCACTACGCTAAAGCATTTATACAAACTTTAATAGTACAAGCAAAAACAAAAGGGAAAACACTTTCAAAGAAGAAGAGCAATAAATTTTTGAATGATAATTTTGATATAGCAACTTTAGGATATATAAGAACAGTAGGTATATCAGATAATTATATCAACGAGTTACCTTCAGAAGTATTTGTCAATAATAAAGAAAAGCTGTATTCAATTATGGCTTTAGCTGAAACTCTAGATTGGAAACAGTACCTATCTGTACTCAATCATTATAATAGTGCCGTATCAATTTTAACAAATAGGTCTCAGAGAATGGGAGGGATGCAGATACAGAAAGATAAAGCAATTACATTTACTGGTTTAGCTTTTTTTATTAATCTAGTTGGAGAAAGTAGTATTAAAAAAGAGATACTATTTGCCTTTATTAAAGATGTATTTGGGTATAAGAAAAAAGTCCTCTCTCGACATTATACGCGTCTGGTTAAAGAATATCAGGATGAAAACCTGAAAGAAATATATCAAGAACATGGAAAAGATATTGAGGAATTTGAATTAGCATATCAAATATTCATACGTATGGCTAAGAAAATCAACGAAAGCGAGCACCTAGTAAATACTATCAATTTTCATTACTGGGATTTATATAAGGAAGTATTTAATACGGATAAGAACGAACAGTTGAAAAAAATTAGTGAACAAGTCGACATGCTTCTTATTCCTGATTGTCTTGTATTAGTAGAGGGGGAAAGCGATAGAATATGTTACTCAAAATTCATTGAGCTATGCAATGATAAAGATCTTAGAGTTAATGTTATTGATTGCCAAAACAAAAATGGTGTTTATCAAAAATACAGACAAAATATTACTGACGATAAATACATTGGAAGTATTGTTACGATTTTGGATTCTGATGCAAATAAGGAACACGAAGACATAAAGAGAATTAATAAAGGTAATGTGATAACAAGCCATCATATATATGATACAGGAACTTTGGAAGATTTATTTACTAAAGAAATGATAGTATCTACATTGAACATTTTATACCCTGGTAACCCTGTCAAGCCACCGAAAACGAGTCCTAATATTTAACATTCCAGATTTTACAGATGCGCAAAATGGCTTCCGGACGTTTTAGGAACATTATTTGGCTGAGTAGCAAAGTGATCGATGGCACGCTTCATATCTTCAACTAGAATATCGGCCATATCACGTGTTAATCCTTTTTTCACAACAATGCGCTGAACAATCAGGTCATGACGGTTCTTGGGCATGGGATAGGCGGGAACAAGCCAGCCGCGCGTGCGTAAGTGATCGGCAAAATCGAAGAGAGAATAATTTGTCTGCTCTTTCATGCGCCAGCAAAAAACAGGAATGTCACTGCCATCGGAAATCAGCTCAAAGGGACCGAGTTCGGAAATCTGCTTTGACAGATACAAAGCAACATCCTGGCTGTTCTGCTGTGTCTCGGTGTAACCTTCAAACCCCAGTCTTAAAAAATTAAAATACTGAGCCAGAACCTGACTGCCGGGTCTGGAAAAATTCATAGAAAAATCCAGCATATCTCCACCCAGATAACTGACATGAAAAACCAAGTCTTCGGGTAATGCGGATTTATCACGCCATACAACCCAGCCCACACCTGGATATACCAAGCCATATTTATGGCCTGACGCGTTGATGGACTGCACGCGCGGCAGACGGAAATCCCAGACAATATCGGGTTGCAGAAAAGGAGCGACAAAACCGCCGCTGGCCCCGTCAACATGAACGGGTATATCATTTCCGGTTTTCTCCTGATAATCGTCTAAGACTTGACACAGCCGCTCAACAGGTTCATAACTCCCATCGTAAGTGCTTCCCATGATTGCAACAACTCCAATGGTATTTTCATCTACTAATTGCACCGCCATTTCAGGGTCGAGAACAAATCTGTCCCCCTCGCACGGAACATATCTGGGTTCAATATCCCAATACTTTACAAACTTTTTCCAACATATTTGAACATTGGCACCCATTACCATATTCGGTTTAGAAGTGGATTTGCCTTGCGCCTCCATCTTTTTTCGCCATCGCCATTTAAGGGCCAGTCCCCCCAGCATAGATGCTTCGCTGGATCCTATCGTTGAAGTTCCTACCGCATCTTCATGATTGTGGGCATTCCACAATTTGGCAATAATATTTACACACCGAAGCTCAATTTCCGCCGTTTGCGGATATTCGTCTTTATCAATCATATTCTTGTCAAAGCAATCAGCCATAAGCTGTGAGGCCTCGGGCTCCATATACGTCTGAACAAAGGTAGCTAGGTTTAATCTTGAATTTCCGTCTAAAAATAATTCATCTTTAATTAAGTTGTAAGCAATATCCGCCCGCATGCTCTGTTGAGGCATTTCATATCTCGGCAGCTCCAAATTCGATTTAGATGATTCGTACACGGATCGCAATGAGTTGTTAATACTTAACTTTGACTTATCATTATTTTTTTTACCTAGCAATTTTTGTCTCCTTACAGAAAAAGTTTCTACATCCTAGAAAGTTGAGAAATGATCGTAACGCATTATTGATAACCGTAGTGCTTAGAATACATATTAGCTCACTATAAATAAAGAGGGAAATCCCTATCACAAAAAACCGCATGCTCCTGAGAAGAGAATCAATTGTATTCCCTCAAATAGAACTAAAAATTAATACCCTCCGTATATTTAGCTATTAGAAGCTTCACCATATTATAGACGGGAGATGCTAAATATATGAATGAATCAAATGCAGCATTTAAAATCTTAGAAGATTCGACCGATCTGAATAACTACTGTAATAGTGAAAGAGTTACCAAACGCAAATCTGTACTCCACCTCTATTCACTCCCTTTTGATTATAAAGTGAGTTCAGATGAAGTACTTGTGAGATTATTCGTCAATAACCGCGATGAAAACGCTTTTAATGAAATTG
>JBBDIN010000139.1:11094-13302 GCA_040880385.1 Thermodesulfobacteriota bacterium
CGTTACAGCGACATGATTTTGGGTTTTGCTATAAAGCGATGCCGCAACAATCATGATGCAGAGGATATTAAACAAGATGTTCTATTAATTTTGGCTACCAAACTGCATACTTTTAAAGGAAACTCAAAATTCTCGACATGGCTCTATAGAGTAACCCTAAACACTTGTTATAAACATCTAAACGATTCAAACAAAAGGGCTAACAAAGAGATTAATTTAGATGAGTCCTTTTTAAGCCAACCGCCTACTCAGCCTCAATGGAGCAAAAGACCTGATGAAATACTATTTTATCAAGAAAGAATAAATATTATAGAAAGAGCAGTGAACGAATTAACCGATGGTAATAAAGAAATATTTAACTTAAAAGATCTTAAAGGTTTCTCAAATGCCGAGGTCGCAAAACATACAGGTCTCTCAATCTCTGCAGTAAAATCAAGATTGTTAAGAGCCCGTCTAACACTGAAGGAAAAAATATCGGACTATTTTGAAACTGCATGAGATAATCTAGATTGCAAAAATGGAAGAATGCAGAAAACAAATAAAGGATTTAGAGTTTGTAAATATAATAATGATAGCCAAGTTTGAAACTTGTCATACAAGTATCCTGAAACCTATACTCTCCATATTAACCATTATATCCGGGCTAAACACAAAACTACCGATTGACAAAAATTATGATTTAACTACAATGGTTCAAAGGTTGGTTGGTACTCTAAATATGGATCAGAAGTCTAATCGCGAACTAGATCAAAAGTTAATTGACCAAGTCAAAAATGGCGACAAAAGTGCGTTTAAAGAAATCTACGCCCGTTTTTCCCAAGTGACATACAATCTCGCGCTCAGAATACTTAAAGATAAAGAAGATGCCGAGGAAGTGGTACAGGAAATCTTCTTACAAATCTGGAATAAAGCATATTCATACGATCCCGATAGAGGTGCTGTATCTACTTGGGTAGTTAATATTGCAAGAAGCAGATCAATTGATAAATTAAGAACTGTGGGATATAGGAATAAGAATATAGAGATTGACGAAGAAAAAGTGAACTCAAATGTTGATTTGTCTCGTACAATAGAAGATAGGGATGAAAGCAAAAATGTAATCAGACAGGCGCTAGATTCATTGCCTGACAAGCAGCGTATTGCTATAGAGTTGGTATATTTTGAAGGGCTTACGCATATAGAAGCATCAGAAAAATTGGAAGAGCCCGTAGGAACCATTAAAACCAGGATCCGCTTAGGGGTAATGAAATTAAAAGATATAATAATGCCGTATATTGGGGATTTGAATTAAATGGGCCACGATAAAGAAAAATATGAAGACCAGATAACCCTTTTTGCTCTTGGTCTTTTAAAAGGATACGAGCTGAGACAGCTTGAGGAACACTTAGACACTGGTTGTGAAATTTGCGAACAGCTGATGAGAGAAAGTGAGCTTACTCTATCCTCAATTGCATATTCCCTGGAGGATAGTCCTCTTGCACCGGAAATTGAGGCCAAGATCTTCGATAAAATAGAGGCTCAGGAATCTGCACCTTCAAAAACTCCAAAGTTAAGTTTCTGGAACAGTATTAAGCCTATATGGCTCAATCTAGGAAGCGCTGTGGCTGTAGGATTATTGGTATTTCTTTTTGCAAACAATATGTCTTTAAGAAATGAGCTGTCGGTGCAGAAACAAGATATAAAAAACTTGCAGGCAAGCGTCGGAAAAGAAGCTGAAATGATGGATTTTGTAATGAATCCAAATGTTCAAACTGTAAAACTCGCGGGAACGATGTCCGAGCTAAACTCTTCGGGGAAACTTCTATGGGATGAAGATTCTACCAGAGCTTTGTTATTAGTATCTAATATCCCGACTCTTGAAGAAGGAATGACATATCAAATATGGTGCATGGAAAATGGCACGCCTGTAAGCCTTGGGACATTTAAAGTCAATGAAAATGGCGAGAAAATGATGGAGATAAAATCTATGCCTAGGCCTTCAAAAGAAATGGAAGTGCTCATTACTTTAGAACCTGATGGAGGAATGCCTCATCCAACAGGTGCAACTTATTTAGCAGGATCAATATAGAACACATAATTAGGGAGGGTATTAATTATGGGCAATCGAACTAAAGAGCTGGACAAACTCAATGACCAACTAAGTGAGCAGATGGGGATAATCCTTAAATGCACAATTGAGAACAAAAAATACGGCAAACTCTTATTAGC
>JBBDIN010000140.1:0-13263 GCA_040880385.1 Thermodesulfobacteriota bacterium
GCTGTCAAAACGGTGCACAGCTCAGAGCGGGTCATTTTGTCTAAATAGGGCTTTATGGTTAGGGACGACTCTATTCCTACAAATATATTACTTGCTGCGCTTAGTGACTCAGCGCCCGATATCCTCATAAGCTTGGTAAATGTATTGGAGAAAGCCTTAATAACCCTCTGCATAATATTGTAATAGTAGAGGATCGACATTAGAGCTGAGAAAAAGATGATAGTTGGAAGGGCCTGGAAAGCCAGGAAAAATCCCAGAGAGTCCTCTCCATATTCGTTTTGTGTACCGGGCGGAAGAGCGAGTCTTCCGAAAAGAAACTCAGCCCCGGCAGAGGCCGAGCCTAAGACCTGCACTACTATGTCGTTTAAATAAAGAAAAACTTTTGCTCCGGCTGGGATCAGAAAAATAAATGCTGCAAATGTAAACTGGAAAACCAGAGCCCATATGATTACTCTATAATTAACGTTTCTTCTATTTGAGGATAATAGCCACGCAAGCCCAAGCATTATAAATATCCCGACAAAGCTCACGAGGTTGTAAATATCCATCACATCTCCTTCATTTATAAATAATAATAAGAAATTTGTTTCAGCTGAGACGAAATTATACGATATTTTTTCTAATTATTAAAAGTAGCGCTTCGAAGTTTCTATATTGCAGAGGAGATATGCAGAAATAGCCTACATTTATAGTCACCCTGAACTCGTTTCAGGGTCTAATCAGTTGTCTTTATCTTTAAAAGATGAGATTCTGAAATAAATTCAGAATGACGGATTAAAGAATTATAAAAACATAAAAAAAGGAGCCGGCACTATTTGTACCAAGCTCCCTTAAGTAACTTTTATCTCCCCTTCGAAAGGGGGATTTGTGTTTAGAGTTGAAAATCTTTAAGCGGCTACTTTCCTTCTTCTCATAACCATAAATCCTACTATTCCCAAAATTCCTGCCATTGATATAAGACCCCATTCTGATAGAGTTGGGACATTAGAAACTGGTGGTTCACACTGATCAAAAGCCCTGTTTACTACTTCGAACCAATCTAATATTGGGCCTTCCTCTTCTGGAGGTGTACAGCAATAATCCCATCCTATAACTGTTACAGTACCTAAAACAAATTGATCGGTAAATACAATCACACCTTCAGCTCCGTTATATATAGTTGTACCAGGCGTGTTGCTGAAAACCTCGGACGCATCAGCCGAGAGCAGAACTGGAGGACCACCTTCAAACTGAGTACCAGCTGCACCCAGCTGAATCAAAAATGTATCGGGGGGAGGTTCTTCGTCTGCATCTACAACAGTTACATTATATCCAAATGCATCGTTGAGAAATTCATCTTCTCCGTCCCCGTGATCGCCCGTTAATATAAGGCATCCGCCACCGCTTACAAATTGATTTATCAATTGGTAGCTCTGGGGGCTTAGATTTGCTATTGCCTTTAGATCTATAGATCTCTCGTCCGGTTCTTCCCCAACACCCTCAGACACAACAATCGCTTCAAAAACGCCAAAATCCCCGTTAAAAGCATCCTGCACACTTTGATCTGTAAGTTCAACGGAGGTTATTTGATTTTTACCCCTTTCCTGTAAATACTGGACTGTGCTAGGAAATGGGTCAAAAAAGACATCTGGAGTGCCCCAGAAACCCTCGTCATGGCTGGTTCCGAATCTAAAAATATTATTCAATTCGGTTATCCGGTCTATACTGAACTCTGCTTTTATCCCCCAAAGCTAATAGCTTTTCCAGAAATTTCAACGAGCTTAATTATGCCAAGCTCTTGATGAAAATCAGTCTACGATTAGCTAATATTCAGACTCACCCTTTCAGAAATCGTAAACTTGGATACAATATAGTAATTAAATAAACGGAGGATCGGAGTGGTAAATAAATTTATTTATAGTTGCGTAATCCTATCATTCCTCATATTAATTGGTTGTACGCCAACCAATGTTAACGTTTACCAAGCTCCTAAGAGCACATATGAGAGTTACGAAGTCATTCTAATACCTGATTTTAGGAAAACAGATTTAGAGTGGGTCCCATATGATTCAGGCGTTGAAATCGCAGATATGGTAGCCGAAGAACTAAGAACGAAAAACAATGTTGAAGTTGTTAGCCGTTCTTCAACCTATGAGGGTAATGGCCAGCAGAGAGCACTACTGGTCAGAGGTACTGTCAGTGGTTATGTAAGAGGCTGCAAGTACTGTGAATATGCTTTTCGAGGAATCAAGGACAAGGGTAAAATGTCTGTCCAGGTTTGGGTTACGCTGATTGACGCTACCACGGGGGAAATTCTAGCCGATGTAGGTATTGACGGCAGAGCAAAGAGCCCGGGTACCGGAAGAAGTAAGTACACCAGAGTAGTTGACGAAATAGTCAACGTAGTTGAAGTAGTAAATAGTGGGCAATCTTAGTCTTAACTATTTATATTAAAATACTCTCTGCCGCACTTGCTGATTCAATTTACAATAGGCTAAGTTAAACCGGATATGAGGCTACGGCGCAGATATTAAATACATATATTATAAGCGTTAGAGCACTTTAACTACCTAGTTCAATATCCATATTTACTTATACTTAGTTCTATTTTAATCCAAGCAAGCTGGGGTGGGGATCGAGGTGAAGGAGAAATGAAACTTAAGATTCTATTTTTTATTTTAGGCGCATTAGCTGGTTTTGGAATCGCCTATCCAAATAATGAAATTCCAGTATCAGTAGTAGTAGGTGTTTTGTTTGGTATCGTTACCGTAGGTATTGTTTGGGGATCGGAATTTGTAATCAGGTCTTATAGCTCAAGATCTATATTAGGGGGAGCACTTGGGATGGGAGCTGCGGCTCTATCCTTCTTCGCCCTAACAGAGGTACTTGGAATCTTATCTGTTCCATCTAACATCTTCCCCTATGTTTCTGTAGCCTTTTTTCTCTTACTATTTCATATCGGAATAACAATTGGAGTAAACAAAGGAAGAGAATCTGAAGATTCCAACCACAAGTATTCATCCAAAAGTGGAGGGGAGGCAAAGATTCTGGATACCAGTGTGATTATTGACGGCAGAATTGCTGACGTGGCGGAGGTAGGGTTTATTAATGGGCCGCTTATTGTGCCTAAATTCATAATTAAAGAGCTTCAGCATATTGCTGACTCCTCAGAGCCCATAAAGAGAGTAAGGGGAAGAAGGGGGCTTGATGTGCTCAAGAGATTGCAAAAGGATATCCCAAATGTCTCTATTAGAATTACCGGTCAAGATTTCCCGGAAGTTAGAGAAGCTGATTTAAAGTTAGTAGAGTTGGCTGCTAAAATTAAAGGGCTTATTATCACCAACGACTACAACTTAAACAAGGTAGCAGGTCTTCAAAATGTTAAGATATTAAACCTCAACCAGCTTTCAAATGCACTAAAACCTGTAGTATTGCCTGGCGAAACAATGAATATACACGTTGTAAAAGAAGGTAAAGAAGATAACCAGGGTATTGGGTATCTTGAGGACGGCACAATGGTTGTGGTTGATGAAGCGAAGAGACATCTTGGCAATAAAATTGACGTTTCTGTAACAAGTGTGCTTCAGACACCTACAGGTAGAATGATATTTTCAAAAGTAAAAGACGACAATAGACGATCTGCATCAAATGGCTGATATGAAAGCTGCTGTTATTATCACTGCAGGCGGATTAGGAAAAAGATTTGTGGGGGAAGGGGATAAATTGTTACCAAAACAATTTATCCCTCTTTCCACAAAGCCTCTTATCGTTTACTCAATCCAGAGCTTCGAAAGATCAAAATTTATTTCAGAGATCATACTTGTAGTCCCTGACAAATGGGTTGAATACACTCAGGCTGAGATTGTTGATAAATTTCATATCAACAAGGTATCAAAAGTTATTGTGGGTGGGGCGGAAAGGCAAGAATCCGTTAGAAATGGGCTTAACTCACTTTCAACGAAACCTGAAATAGTAGCTGTTCACGACGGTGTGAGACCTTTTGTTAGTGTTGAGATAATCGATGAAGTAATAACTGAAGCAGCAAACTCAGGGGGAGCAATTGCAGCTATCCCCGTAACGGACACTATAAAACAATCATCCCCTGAACACATCATAGAGAATACGGTACCAAGAAATAAGACCTGGTTTGCACAAACCCCACAGGCATTTAAATATGAAATTCTCAAAGAAGCATTTGAAAAAGCTTCAGAAGACGGTTATTTAGGTACTGACGAAGCAGAGCTTGTAGAAAGGCTTGGAAGAGAGGTAAAACTTGTTTTAGGCTCTAAAAACAATATTAAAATTACGACTCCTGAAGATATAAAATTAGCAGAGCTAATCTTAGCTTCAGGAATAGATAATCATTAAAGAAGAGTAAACATGTATAAGATAGGATACGGTTTTGACGCACATAGATTCTCTAAAGACAGCAAGCTCATCATAGGTGGAGTAGAGATCCCATTTGAATTAGGGCTTAAGGGGCATTCTGACGCTGATGTGCTGAGTCATGCACTATGTGACGCACTATTGGGAGCACTTGGAGAGGGTGACATCGGAAGTTACTTCCCGGACTCCGATCCAAAATATAAAGGTATATCCAGTTTAGTATTTCTTGAGGAAACCGTAAAATTACTTAACGAAAATGGGTTTGAAATTGAGAATCTGGACAGCGTTATAGTCTGTGAAAAACCAAAAATCGCCCCACATATTGAACAAATAAAAGAAACTCTCTCTCAAGTCCTGGGGGTATCCGCCAAATCTCTGGGAATTAAAGCAACCACTGCTGACCAAATGGGATTTACCGGTAGAGGAGAGGGTATTGCAGTACATGCCGTAGCATTAATAAAAACCGCAAACTAACCCTCGGAATTCACTAAATTTACAGAGTTTCAACCTAAGCAGTTTTAACCTTCACAAAACTTTGATTCGACAAATCGAGTCTTTATTTAAAGAACACTTTTATTAATCCCCTCATTTCAACTATACTGTAAAAAATAACTCGGCACTCAGCTCCGGCGAAAATGAAGTCAATAAATAATTCAATTTATAGCCTCTTAAACAATCACAAGATAGTTTTAATTGTGATTAGTTTCATCTTGGGAATCCTTCTAAATGCATACCTCCGAAGTCCTTGGGTATTAGCCGGAATTACAGGGCTATTGGGTGGGATTATTGCCCTTTATTTCAGAAATTTAAGATTCCTATTATTTATACCTCTAGGTTTAGTCTTCTCTGCAAATTCACAATTAATATCATCTGATAACATTTTGAATTTTGCTGAGGAGAAAATTGATTTAGAGGGGGTGCTGTATATATCTCCTGAAACTAGAGAGTCAGGATCAAGGCTATATCTTCAAACAGATACGGTATTTATAAGTGGAGCGAAAGAGCCTGCTTCGGGAAAAGTGATTATATACTCCGCTGACGATAGTCAATTGCTGGCTTATGGCGATAGAGTACGTCTTGTGGATATAAAACTTCGACCTATTGAGAATTTTAAAAACCCAGGGGGATTTAATCTAAGAAAGTTTTATGAAAGACAAGGCATTTATGCCAGAGGGTTTGTTGAGGGCCAAGAATCCATCATTTCCTTTGGGCGTGATAGATCTTACAGCCCGGTTTTACATTATATAGATATAGTCAGAATAAAATTCGGCAACTTCGTACGAGCAGGATTTCCTAGCCCCGAAAATGCAATTTTGAATGCCATTACCATAGGAGACAAGGCAGGGATACCACAGCAAACTAGAACCGAGTTTTCTAAGGCCGGTGTGGCGCATATTCTGGCCATATCGGGCCTGCACGTAGGCGCGGTTGCAATTGCATTCTTTTTCCTTATTAAGTGGCTTCTAAAACGCTCTGAATACCTACTGTTGAGATTCCAGGTACCCAGGCTAGCCGCAGGTATGACCATATTGCCGATATTCCTATATACGGCCGTTGCCGGTTTTTCCACTTCAACCGTAAGGGCTTTTATTATGATCAGCCTTTATTTGCTTTCAATTGTAATTGGGAAAGAAGAGTACAGGGTCAATACGCTTAGCGCTGCAGCATTAGTAATCCTTATATGGCATCCATGGTCACTTTTTGAAGTATCATTCCAACTATCTTTCGCTGCGGTATTTGGAATATTAATAGCTCACAAATTTTATCCGTTTAAGTTCAATACCCTAAAAGACAAATTCTATAGCTTGTTAAAAACTACAGTTGCAGCAACGCTTGTAACATTCCCACTGATAGCAAATTCTTTTGGAGTTTTACCTTTAGTGTCTATACCCGCTAACTTAATATCGGTACCTCTAGTCGAATTTATAATTGTCCCAATAAGCTTATTATCATTCATTGGATTTCTAGTATCTCCATATATCGCAGAGGTTGTGATATCGGTAAACATATTTTTTATCGAAATGCTTACGTTTGGAGTTGAAGCAGTGCTTAAGATTCCATTTTCCTCACTTACTATACCGCCTATGAATACAGCGAGCTGGGCGCTATTCTTTTTGTTGGTAATAACTTTAATTCTAAACTCGGTCTATCCAAAAATTAAATTTATCATTCCAGTTGTCGTTTTAGGCTTAGGGATTTCTCTTGTTAATCCATATGCAGGGAAATCCACAAAAGGAGTATTAGATATTAGCTTCCTCGATGTCGGAGAAACAAAGAGTCTTGTCTTAGTAAAACTTCCAGACAATAAAAACATCGTTATAGATGGAGGGTACTCAAAAAATGATGGGAACGGGTATTTAGAACAAACTGTAATTACAAAATATCTATTAAAGAAGGGAATAAAAAAAATAGACCTCTTAATTCTTAGCTCTACTGACAAAGACACACTAAGCGGGGCTGTTCATCTCATAGAGAAATTTGATGTGACAACTTTACTTACTAATGGCGACAAATTAAGCGGCACCTTGTGGGAGCGCATTAATAATAAAAATATAAAATGGGACAACTTATCCAATGCTGAAGAACTATTATCCGCAGGACATGTTAAGTTTAAGATTCTAAGGCCCGAAAAAGGTTTTCTTATAGAGGATTCATCAATGCCTGATCCAATTGCTTTTAAAATTAAATTTGGGGGAGCGGACTTGCTGATAGGTGATTCGTTAAATGAACCCTCCGTGCAAATGGAATTGGTTGATAAATACGGAAACGAGATACATAGCACAGTCCTATATATACCTAATTTAAATATAGAAGAATCTTTTGCTGACTTCATAGAATATGTATCTCCAAAGATATTAATTACAGGAAATACTAAAATGACTTCTGAGCAGTTAAGAGAAAATTTGCCGTCACTTAATGAAGAAATTACAATTCTAGAAACTGATGAGGACGGAACCGTAACAATAACTTTGGATGGTAAAAAATTAGATGTGAGATCTTTTGCTAGTGAAAAGGAATTAGATTTACATTAAACTAACAGCCATGAAATATCTTATCCCCTTAGTTGTAATTGCCGTCCTGCTATTTTATTTTTTCCTGCCCGCAAGTAATGATGAGGATGCATCGAGCAAAATTGAGGTTGTTCTAAATCACATAATAAGCTCAGGAGAAAGAAAAGATGTAAATGTATTCATGGAATATTTTTCACCTGATTATACAGACAGCTCAGGGAGAACGCGCATTGTCATTAAAAAGATCGTTCAAAAGGCCTTTGATAGGTTTGAGTCCATGGAAGGTGGTTATTCAAACTTAATTGTGTCTACTATTGTAGACGAGCGTGGGGATACTCAAACCGTAGCAAGCCTCGATATATGGATAAGTGGTATAAAGTCGGGAACTACATATAAATTAATCGGGACAAAGCAGGATCCTAAAAATGTCCATATGGTATTTGAGAGTGTAATGCTGGGCGGATGGAAAATCTTAAGCGTAGAAGGAATCAAGTAAAATAAAGATTACTCATCCCCCCCTTCCATTTTTGCATTTATAAAATCGCTTAGTATCTCTACATCAGTATTCTTAGCTTCTTCAACTGTGCCTGTAAAAACAATTTTGCCGTGATAGAGAAATGCAATCCTGTCGGAAATTTCAAATGCACTTTGCACGTCGTGAGTAATAATAACTCCTGTAATACCGAACTTTTCCTGCATATTTCTTATCAAACTATTAATTCTTGTAATGTTGGGGGGATCAAGCCCTGTAGTAGGCTCATCATATAAAAGAATCTTCGGATTCATAGCCATTGCCCTTGCAAGCCCTACACGCTTTTTCATACCGCCGCTTAGATCTGAGGGCATTTTGTCCTCAATATCCGGAAGGCCGACCATCTCAAGATTTCTTGCAACTATTTCCTTAATTTCATTTTCGGGGAAATTTGCATTTTCTCTAAGCGGATAAGCTATATTTTCCTCAACTGTAAGAGAATCAAATAGCGCTGCCCCCTGAAAGAGCATGCCCATCTTTTTTCTGACATTTACAAGCTCTGTTTCATTCATAGGAACAATGTTCTCACCTTCTACAATAACATCGCCCTGGTCAGGTTTTAGGAGACCGGTTATTTCTTTGAGTAAAACGCTTTTCCCCGATCCACTACCACCAAGCACAGTAATATTTTCACCGCGTTTAATAGAGAGATTAACTCCAGTATGCACTTCTTTTGTATCGAAGGCTTTGTAGACGTTATTAATTCCTATTATTTCTTCAGACATTCAATAACACATCCTTTAAAGTTTGAATCCCAGTATTAGATTCCTATCGATTCTAATTAGAGTGGATCAATTTGTCAAAAAAGGGCGGACGGGGTCTAGAATTGTTGTATCTAAAAATCTTAAATTATTGACTTTTAGTGCAGATAGATGTATAAAATGATAAACCAGAACAACTGACTGGGTCGAAATGAATCTCCAATTACAAAGGTTGTTTGTAGATAGCGAGTAGTAGTTTTATGAGAAGACAGAATGCTAGTGCTGAGAATCAGCTTGAAGTTAATATCAAGTTTTTAACTCAATTCTTAATCCACCCAACGAAAATAGGAGCTATTGCTCCGTCTAACGATAAGCTATGCGATTTGATAACCGAAATGGCAGAACTGTCCACAATATCAAGCGTTATAGAGTTTGGGCCCGGAACTGGTGTAATCACTGAGAAAATCGTAAATAAAATATCTAAAGATACAACCTTTTTTGCTATGGAGATCAACGAAACATTAGTTGAGGCTACAAAAAAACGCTGCCCGGATGCAACCGTCTATCTTTCATCAGCATGTGATGCTAAAAAGTATCTCGAGATCCATGGTGAGAAAGGATGTGACCGAATTATAAGTAGTCTCCCATGGTCTACATTTAATGAGGATTTACAGAATGATTTAATGGAAACAATAATGGATGTTCTAAATCCAGGCGGTAAATTTCTCACATATGCATATGTCCCGGGGCTAGTCTTTCCATCAGCAATCAGGTTCAGAAAGAAACTGAACGAAAAGTTTGATAAAGTTAGTAGAAGTAGAATCGTCTGGTCCAATTTCCCTCCTGCTTTTGTATACTACGCCGAAAAAGCTTAATAATTTGAAGCAATTACAATCTGCAAAATAAAACATCTTGACATAGAATAAAATTTAATAGAGAATAGATTCTTGTAGGCTATTGATCCTTTCTTCAAGTTACTTGGAGGAATGGAGGATGAACCAATAGTCTTTTTCGTTTCTTTATACGCGCTCGAATTAATTTCTGCATCTAATATTAATTTCCCCATCATTTTTGATACATTTTATTAGTAACACTTTCTCGTTCACAAAGTTATACTTGTAATATGCAAACCCCAGCTTGATATAAGCTAGTTATTGAGATTAATATTATTAGTAAAATTCGAACACTCAAAGGAGGTATTAAAATGAAGGACTTTTCAAAAAAGGTGTTAACGGTTTTATTCTTGCTATCTCTAACGCTCTCTATTTCATCAAGCTCTCAAAATGCTTATGCTGAAATGGACGGAGCCAATCTACCAGAACCGCCGATAGTGACAGATGCCTGGAAGTTTATTGGGACCTACAAAGCTGATCCACAAGTTTTGAAAGCTATGCTGCCGGAAGGTCTTGAGCCAAACCCGAATCGTACAGTAGTAATAAATATGTACACTGTCCCAACTCCGGATAAATATATCCCGAACGGTAATGAGACATCAGGTTTTGGTCCTTATACACTTACCTATCTTACCGTGCTGATGTGGGTAAGGTCATCCGTTAAATAAAGTTAAACCGATTGCTGATCCGACATGGGCAATATGGACCAAAGGCAGCTTTGTATATCCTCAGTATCAGGTTGTAAATGAGTATACGACCAACTCCTCTAAGAAATAATCTATCTCAGGGCCGTCAGAATGTGTAAACCTTGCCTAGGACGGGCGGCCCGAAGTACTCTCTACAAATATCTCTTTAATCATTATATAATATCTAAGAACAAATTTTTAAGGGGATAATGTATGCAATGGTATGACTGGGTATTATGGTTACTAGTACTGTACATGACGCTGGGCTCGGATTTCGGTCTCAACTGGCTCACCGGAGTATCACTCGGTAAACGTATAGATAAAAATTCCACGAACATCTTCAATAAAATTTACTACTACGTCTGGGCGGCGACAGACCCTATGTCAGGGCCTGTTGACAGGAGTCTTGTAGATGACAGCGGTGTGACCGCACCTATCAACAAGAAGCCGGTTGCTCCTGCAATCGTGGCCATATGCCAGATAAATGCAGTTATAACAGTTAGCCTCGAGGTTTTGATTTTAATAGGCATGTTTACACACGGCCCTTATCTAAGACCTGCAGTGTTTATGTTCGTATTCCGTGGTCTTTTGGAACTCGTTTACGCCTCACAGCTGATATGGGGAAAGGGAGGCGTCAGGGGCTGGGCACTGGTGAGCTATTTGATAATAGGATTAATCCCGCAAACGCTCGCACCGTTTCTATTAGCTATGCGCTTTGCAACCTCAATCGAACCCAATATTCTCTGGTGGCAACCAATTGTTTTCCTTGTGATCCCATACGGAATATTTATGTGGACAAGCATTGTAAGCTACAAGAATCAAGAAGAAAGGCTCAAACAATACTCCGGATAAATATATCCCGATAATAGAACTTTGAGATCATATTTAAGGATATAGGCTAGGCAATCTTTCGCTTCTATAAGCAAAATTCTCGAATAAAGTGAGGTCAAATACCTTTTGAGCCGGTGTTGTACGTGTGACTTCAATTAGGCGGGCAGGCTGTCTTCCACCGAATGTTATAAGCACATTACCGGTTTGTGGCTGATAATCCGCATCACCAATGAAGAATGTATATAACGTCTCATCCTCAAACTGACCGTATTCCCATACAATTTCTACTTCCTTTGTGAACTCATCTATTTTATATTCAACAGCTCTGCTGAAGTTATCAGAGTCTGGGAGTGTCGGATCAAAAGGACTTGCCCTGTTATTGCCATTATCGTAAATAATATAAGTTCCTTTATCAGTTATATCCGGCGCATGCTGGTGGTATTGGAAGAAGAATTCTTCATCTGATTTGGGTGTGAGAAGAAATTGACCGAATCGCTCAGTATCCCAGTTCTCATGAGGGCCAAGAATCCATATTAACTTTCCGGTCTGCCTACTGAATTTAATAACCGCATCTTGGTGGCGGAGTGAGACTATTATAGAATCATCCGAGGGGTCATGAACAACGGCGTTACCGTGCGACCAGTCTCTTGTTTCTAATGCCGTGCCGAATATACTCTCAAAAAGACCGTCATATAAACCAAGTAGAGAGCTATAGTTAATTCGGTAAGGATCTAACATATCGAATAACGCCCACTGATTGATTATTGTGCCGTCAGGGGCAAACTCAACTATTACATCACCCGCAAGAATTTCAGTTCCAAGCGGTGCAAACGGATTGGTAACACTTGTGGTATAATCAAAAAAACGGCGAAACTCAACGCTTAACGCTAAGAAGTTGCCCGATGGCATTTCAAATACTTCATGATGAAACGCAAGAGTGTCTACCGGGATGCTGCCTTGTTCTCCATCTGATGAACCTGAGGAATGCCATAAATTGACTATATTCCCAAGCATATCAAGCTCAACAATTTTATCTCGAGGTAATAATAAAAGTAAGTTTCCATTGTTTATCCGTCTTACATCACGATCTAAAAATGCGGAAAAAAACTGTATACGATGATACCAAACCACTTCCCCTATTTCATTTACAGCTATCAGATAACCAGCCGCTTCAAATAGTGTTACGCCCGGCTCCATTAACTCTGGGATGCTTGTTACACTTATTTCAGGAAACCCTTGTGGAAGAGCTTCAGTAGTTACGTTGAAGACAACCGGCTCTATCAAATCTATACCATCAATATCCAGAACACGAACTGTTACAGTGTGGGCTCTATCTGGTTTAAATCCTAAAACAGCAAGGGAGTGGGCGGAATTAAATTCTTCAAAATCTTTACTCCACTGATCGCTGCCATCGCTGACTGTTAGTGAAACTCTAGAAAGTCCGGATGTCTGCAACTCAAGCAATCCTGCAAGAGGTGTACTGGCATTTGGAGCCATAATCAGGGTCGGGAATTTTGTTACAACATTAACAACATTATCTTCATTAGTCGAATTGTTATTGCATCCTGAAATACTAAAAAACCCGATGAATAGAAGTAATAATAAATTGCGCAATACCGCCTTGCTATTAATAGAATATCTCATCCGTTCTCCATCCTTATTTTATAGTTTGAACTTGGTTGTATACCCTGAATAATCCCAACTTGAAATTTATATCATATGTATGAATTGAAAGCAATCTTAAAGCATGAGAGGTCAATTATTATACTGCAGATAAACCCAATTAACCCTACTCTAAAATTATAACTCAATTTTCATAGAGTTGGTGGTTAGATACGATATGAGGTGATATAGGTAAGAATTATAAAGATTTAAGGTGCGAGAGCCAATTTATGCAGCCAGCTATAGTGTGAGCGAAGACCGTCAAAAAATCCTCCATGATCTGAATAGGAGATACTGTATTCTTTACAGGTTTGCTCAACTATGTTGGACATATCAGGATAGTTTATGTGACAAATACCCGGGAATAGATGATGCTCAACTTGATAGTTAAGCCCTCCTAAATACCATGTTAGAAATTTATTGTTTCTAGCGAAATTAACGGTTGTAGATAACTGATGAACGATCCAGGTTCTATCCATTATTCCCGCCTCTTCATCCTGCATAGGAAACTCTGCTTCCTCAACACAGTGAGCAAGTTGGAAAACAATTGACATTATTACACCTTGCATCATTGCAATGAAA
>JBBDIN010000141.1:0-13142 GCA_040880385.1 Thermodesulfobacteriota bacterium
GGGCTTGGAATAAACCTATACCCGACTCTTTCGGTATTTGAGAATGTGGATTTTTTCGGACGACTATTCGGGCTAACTAAAAAAGAGCGGGAAGGGAGAATCAACGAGCTCCTCACCAGCACTGGGCTAGCTCCGTTTTCAGACCGGCCGGTAGGGAAACTGTCAGGCGGTATGAAGCAAAAACTTGGTCTTTGCTGTGCCCTTATTCATGACCCCGAGCTTCTCATACTCGATGAGCCGACTACCGGCGTCGACCCGCTTTCCCGCCGTCAATTTTGGGAGCTCATAAAGCTCATCCGCTCCCGGCGCGAAGGTATGAGTGTTCTAATCGCAACCGCATATATGGAAGAGGCAGAGGGTTTTGATTGGCTCGTTGTAATGAATGATGGGCAGGTTTTGGCGACTGGAAATCCTAAAGAGATAAGATCACAAAACGGCTCAGGCAGTCTAGAAGAGGCGTTTATTCATCTGCTACCGGAAAAAGAATATCAAAATCATAGAAAATTGGTTATCCCTCCCCGGAGATCTTTGAACGGGAAGACAGCAATAGAGGCAGAGGGTCTTACTAAACGATTTGGCAGCTTTACTGCTGTGGATCATGTGAGCTTTCGTATTGAGCAGGGTGAGATCTTCGGGTTTCTGGGCTCAAACGGCTGCGGAAAAACAACTACAATGAAGATGCTTACAGGGCTACTCCCGGCTTCTGAGGGAGAGGCGTCGCTATTCGGGAAAAAAGTCGACACTAAGGATATCGAGACTAGAAAACGTGTCGGCTACATGTCTCAGGCCTTCTCGCTTTATAATGAGCTAACCGTTAGACAGAACCTGGAACTCCACGCCAGGTTGTTCCATCTTCCAAAGGATGAGATTCCGGGAAGGGTCTACGAGATGATAGAGCGTTTCGGTCTCGAAGGAGAGGAGGATGAGCTCCCTGGAAAGCTGCCGCTTGGAATTCGTCAGCGGCTTTCACTCGCAGTAGCGGTAATCCACAGACCTGAGATGTTGATCCTAGATGAACCAACTTCAGGCGTTGACCCGATCGCCAGGGACAGTTTTTGGGAGATTTTAATTGAGCTTTCAAGAGAAGAAGGTGTAACCATATTCATATCGACACATTTTATGAACGAAGGTGAGCGTTGTGACCGCATTTCACTCATGCACGCCGGCAAGGTGCTTGCCGAGGGTAGCCCTGACTCGTTGGTAGAAAAAAAAGGGGCCTCCAACCTGGAAGAAGCCTTCATCTCTTATCTTGAAGGAGCTGGGGATGAGATTACTGAAGCTTCGGAGCCTAAATTTTCAAAACAAGAAAACACTCCTGTAGATGCTCCATCTGAAAGCTGGTACAACGATCTCGGATTCAATTTCCGTCGTATGTGGGCATACGCACGCCGCGAAACAATGGAAATCAAACGTGACCCGATCCGTCTGGCATTTGCCTTGTTCGGACCGATCTTGTTGCTGATAGTATTTGGATACGGAATATCTTTTGATGTGGAAAATCTTCCCTACGCAGTGCTAGACCGTGATCAGACACCCGAGAGTCGGAACTATCTCGAGAATTTTGCCGGTTCGCGCTACTTCGAGGAAAGACCGCCGCTGTACAGCTATGAAGACTTAGAGCGGAGACTTAGAAGCGGAGAGTTAAGACTCGCAGTGGAAATGCCTCCAAATTTTGGAAGAGACTTAAAGAGCGGGGCAGAAGCTAAGATTGGTGTTTGGCTAGACGGTGCAATGCCTTACAGAGCTGAGACCAGCCGTGGTTATGTACAAGGAGTTCACCGAGAGTACTTGGAACAATATGCACTTGAAAACACGGGAGAGACGCTCGCTATTTCAGCAGCCAATATAGAGACGCGGTTTCGGTATAATCAGGATTTTAAAAGTGTATTTGCAATGGTGCCGGGAACAATCATGATAATTCTGGTCTTTATTCCTGCTATGATGACCTCACTTGGTGTAGTTCGAGAGAAAGAGCTTGGTTCAATCACAAATTTTTATGCCACGCCAGTAACAAAATTGGAGTTCCTGCTGGGCAAGCAAGCTCCATATGCAGTGCTGGCAATGGCCAACTTCGCCACGCTAGTGCTTTTGGCCGTTTTCCTGTTTAAGGTTCCGGTCAAAGGAAGCTTTGCCGCACTTACCCTCGGTGCGCTTTTTTATGTCGTGGCTACTACGGGATTTGGCATAATGTTCTCAACCTTCGTAAAGACCCAGATAGCTGCGATATTCGCAACTGCTATTATTACCGTCACCCCTGCTATTAACTTCTCGGGCTACTTTACCCCGGTATCATCATTATCCGGTGAAGCAAAGGCAATAGGACTCATGTTTCCTTACGGTTATTTTCAGCAGATCAGTATGGGAACTTTCACCAAAGCGCTCAGCTTTAGTGATCTGAGTATGAACTATTTTGCCCTGCTTGCGATCGTAATCGCTTACCTGACCATTAGCTTATTACTATTAAAAGCTCAGGAGAGCTAAAAATGAAGAAGCTAATTGATAACATATACAGACTGGGCATAAAGGAGCTATTCAGCTTACGCTATGATCTTTTTTTGGTTTTCTTAATCGTCTATTTTTTCACTTTCGGGGTGTATGAAGGTGCCCAGAGTGGCAATACTGATGTTGAGAATGCCTCAATCGCTATAGTTGATGAGGATAGATCTATTATCTCAAACCGAATTCATGACTCGTTGCTCGAACCATATTTTAAAGCTCCCGATTTGCTTTCTGTGAATGAGATTGATCAAGCTATGGATAGAGGGCTATACAGTTTTGTTATAGATATACCGCCTGACTTCCAAAAGGATTTACTGGCTGGTGACCAGCCGGAAATACAGATTAACGTAGATGCTACGGCAATGAGTATTGCCGGCAGGGGAGCCGGTTATATTCAGAATATTATATCTGAGGAGCTCGTAGAGTTTCTAAATCGAGGGGACCAAGTGGAAGCGGCAGGTATTGTCATAAGGTCAAGATTCAATCCCAACCTGGAAGCCGCTTGGTTTCAAAGCGTAATGGAAATTGTAAACAACATTACTATACTTGCAATAATTCTCACAGGGGCCGCAGTGATAAGGGAGCGGGAACACGGTACAATTGAACACCTGCTCGTAATGCCTCTCAGACCTTTTGAAATAATGCTTGCCAAAATATGGGCAAACGGGCTTGTTGTATTAGCTGCCGTCATTTTCTCTCTGTATATAGTTGTACAAGGATTACTAGAAGTGCCAATTTCAGGTTCAATCCCTCTATTTATAGCTGGCACCATAGTTTTTCTTTTCTCAGTTACCTCGCTTGGAATACTCTTAGCAACTATTGCGCGGTCAATGCCACAGTTCGGTCTCCTTGCGATACCGGTTTTCCTGGTTATGATGATGCTCTCTGGCGTCTACACTCCAATGGATAGCATGCCAACAGTACTCAGGTACATCATGTACTTCTCACCCTCAACCCATTTTGTAAGCTTCGCGCAGGCGGTTCTGTTTCGTGACGCCGGTATAGTTGTAGTATGGTGGGATTTTGCTAAGATATTTTTTATAGGTGCGATGTTTTTTACAGCAGCTTTGTATCGCTTTCGAAAGAGTATTACCGCTGCACAGTCCTGAGCAGTTATGCTTTTTCGGTCATTATAATTTCTTTAAGATAAGTACATGGTAATGAAGACTCCAAGCAAACCTATCATATCCATGAATCTGGCGGGTGCAATTTATTACCAGATACCAGGCAGCAGGCGGTAACGCACTCGATTAGCATAATCCTTATATCCATCCAGCTCCTTCTTTAGAGTATTATCTTCAAGTACAGTACGCACGACCAGAATACAATCCCCGATCAGCGCTGGAATGAGCGCCCAGAGTGACCCTAATAGTAGTGGGATAGAAATTGATACCACTATCGCTCCGGTGTAGCCGGGAATAAAAAGATGACTACTAGACTAGCCAATACTAAGTCCCATCTTTTGGCCCCGGGCCCTATATGACTTCGCTCTTCTATTAACTCAGGGTCAATGAAAACAAGGGATATTAAGATAATCGCTATATAGACGCCCAGAAACACCCACGCTGCCGTCCAGTCAAGACGTCCAGCCGAAACAAAGAGAATAGCAGCTACAAATAAAATATATAAAATTAATCTAATGTAATCTCTTAGCATCGCAAGTGTTTTAACCTACTTTTTTATAAGATGTTGAAATATATTTCATTTACATAAACTTGTTTTCATTACAACCATTCTATGGCTTAAATCTCAAAATGGCACCAATCCCGTCTATTTCTTTAGAGACTTTTTTCTTAAATAGAATTTCAATCTCCGCCTTTTGTCTAAAAGCCTCTTCCATTGCGTCATCCACAACATCAACAACCGCTACCGGCTCAACTCCTTCCGGACATAGACCCTTTTTCTTCTCTAACGCCAAGACCCCTGTATCAGGACAAATAAAACCGGGGACGCTAAAGCCCTCTGACACAAGTAGTATTTTTATTTGTCCTCTGGAAAGCGCTTTCAAAGTGGATTTGACTCCGTTTACTGCATATCTCGAGTTGAGTTTTTCTTCAAATTCACTTAAAAGCTTCTTTTCTTTGTCTGCTTTAGATATTTCTAAAGCGTCAAGAGTTGCTTCGGTAACCTGGTAAGGCTTGATTTTATTCACGTCTGCTGTAATCGTTCCGGCTAGTCTTTCCCGAAGATAAGAATGGAGGTGATGAGAGAATTCAGGAATATTTTTATCAGTACCTCCTAGCACTAACAAATTGAATTTATTCTGGTTGAAATAAGCAAATACTTTATCGGCTATATATTTGTAGTGCTGATGTATTTCATTTTCAATTGTTCTGTGAAAGCCATGCTCACCATAACCCTGAACGAGGTTGCCTGTGCCGGTTCCCGGTGACAATTTCTGCTTGAATTTGCCTTCGGTTGACTTAAATTTTGTAGTCCTTGATGCTCCAGGATAGAAAAAATCAAGAATTTCATGACTCCCGTCAGGATCCTGCCTGAAAATTCTGGCCTTTTTTCTGTCTATGATTACAGTGGCGATGTTACTATAGTCATTATTTATTTTTATAAGCTGTCCTAAAAGTGGAGATCTATCAATTACAAGTTGATTGCGGTAAACCTGCGGAAGCTTGAAAACTTTCCAAATATTACTTCTAGTTGCGGAAAAAATGCAAACTCCTCTACATTCTGTAAGCTCATTGGTGTCATCAACAAGATTAATAATTTTCTTAAAGTCCAGTTCTACCGATTCTATTGCAGATTCGCCTATATTTCTTTTATTAAGGTTAACTCTCTGCTTCTTGATGAGATTCTTTAGAGTCGTTTTATACTTAAAGTTTTCCCTATCGCGCGGGCCCAATTTAAGATAAAGAGAGGTAATAGGGTATTCATCATTGTGGTACTCCAACAATTTGTCAATGCGTTCTTTAAGATCCATATGCTGCCTCCTAATTAGTATAATTAACGATTAGATGTCTTAGTATTCACTGATTGTTCATAGATTGCTTTTCGGGTCCGCAAATTACGGAACTCTTGTTATAAGAACATATCCCTATAGCGCCTGACTGGTAAATATTAAACGTGATCCAGGCGTCCTCTGGAAGATTAGATATGTCATCTTCAAAGATTACTCTTAGCTCTATCCCCGATTTTGTGCCCCCGGGGTAGCCTATGTCAGGAAGCTCCTTTTTTTCCTTGGCATATACGGACAGAATGTTTCCAAAACTAGGATTCTCAGACGGCGTCACAAGAATTCCACCGCTCCCGCTCTCTGAAAGCATATAAGCTGTAAACTCGTTTGGCCTTTCCTTTTTCACAATCACTTGACCCTTTGTAAGCTTAACCGTGTGGACTTTCTCAGCACCTGAGGGACTAGGCCACGTCAGGATAAACGATATAAGTAGTATAGACATAGTGGCAACTAATATTCGTATCATTGCTTCTCACCTCGCGTTAATTAAAATAGAGTCCGTCTTAATTAACAGGCTCAGAAAAATTAACTACATTGGGACCTACTAATCTTATGTAATCATTATAACTCATTCTTATCGCGTCTGTGTGAGTTCCGGCATTGAAAACGATCTCTTCATCTTCCGATAAAGCTGAAGCGGCATAAACTGGCATATCATATATATTTCCAAAAGGCGGCATAGCCCCTACTTCACAGTCCGGGAATAAATCCTTAAGTTCATCTTCATCGGCTAGTCGAAGCCCCTTGGCGGCAACTTGTTCTTCGAGATAATCAAAGTTGATCTTCCACGAAGCGGGGAGAACAGCCATCATATAACCGCCTCCGGCTTTAAGAATTACCGTCTTGGCTATCTCCTTGCCGGATATGTGAACAGATTCAGCGAGCTCCTGTCCAGTATAAGCAGGAGAGTGGTATATAATCATATATCTGATGTTGTTTTCATCCAGATACTCTTTTAATTTGTTTAGGACACTCATTTTGTACTACCCCCGTTTTAGTTTTCATCTCCACTGTTCTGGGTTTAGCCACTTTTTATTTATGATGCCTCTGGGCTTCTCCAGTCATGGGAACAAAGCGGACCGGCGTTACCCTTTTTTCCTCCAGCCCCTCTTTTTTCTTAGTAATCAGAATCAGTTCTTGAATATAGTCTCCGACTGGTATTATCATTTTGCCGCCTTCTTTAAGCTGCTTTGTTAAAGGCTCCGGAATCTCAGGTGGAGCTGCTGTTACCAATATTGCATCGTAGGGAGCGTTTTCCTTCCAACCCATGTAGCCGTCGTCTACTTTAAAGTGAATATTTTTATAACCCAGGCTTTGTAAAACTTTTTTGGCTCTTAATGTCAAGAGTTCGGCTATCTCTATTGTATATACATCACAACCTATATCTGCAAGTATAGCAGCCTGGTAGCCTGAGCCTGTCCCTATTTCTAATACTTTGTCTCTTTTGTTCAGGTTTAGAAGCTCGGTCATATACGCCACAATATAGGGCTGAGATATGGTCTGTCCCATCCCTATCGGTAGAGGGCCATCGCTATAAGCATAATCTCCGAGATAATCAGGCAAGAACTTATGCCTGGGGATTTTCAGCATAGCCTCTATTACCCTTGAATCAGAAATCCCTCTTGGAACAAGTTGATTCTCAACCATTTCCCGGCGCTGCTCAGAATAAATCCCGTTATCATCCCCATGTGTATTAACGGTGGCCAGCAGGAGAAAACAAAACGATGTTAATAAAACGAACTCCATCTCTTTATCCTTCCCCAATTAGAATCTGATAGAAATACTGTAACAGGCACTAAATACCCCTTTATTACAACTTAGGTGCATAAAGTATGCCAGAACTATTAATATAGTATTTAGCGATGTTACGTATATAAATATGTGATTTGAGAATAGAAATGTTGTCTTATGTCGAATAATCGGACAGAGGGGGCAACTATATTCGGAGCTTAATTTAAAGGATAAACATAGGTTGCGTGTACTGCTCCCCTTTTCTCAAACTAGGTTTAAGTTGGTTTGAGCAAATATGCAATGCTGCCTAGTCTTCTTGAACTATTGTGTACAGGGTTTTTAGTCAGGAATCTAATTTAAACTACGAACCCATCTATTGGGGCAGATCAGCTCAGAAACTTCTTTATAAACAATACCAAATAAGATCTGGTATTACTTCTTCAAAATCTCAGAAACAGATAGAGAAGAAACAGGGAATATGGATGAGGTGCATTTTAACATTCCGGGCTCCAGAAACTCGACTACTTTTTCGTAGTTATCAGTCTCAACTACGTAAATAATAGTATGCGACCCGTGCTCGATATAAATATTGTTTATTGTAAGACCATCCACATTTTCCTTGATAAATAATTTTTTAAAACCCCCTACGTCCTTGGGACAATCTTGGGGATCATGAATTTGGGTTATTAGAAACTGCATTATGGTACCTCCTGAACAACATTATAACTATTAGTGTCAAGCTCCCACTTTAAGTAGTAAGCATAAAGAGACTTGAAGCTCTTTCCGTATCTTCCGCAGTTCCGCAAGGGTATAGGTATGCGGGTTTGCGGAAACTAAATCATATATTGAGAGGTCCTATTATATGGAGGCAGGTCAATAGGATTATCTGAAACTATTTAAGTTTTCTATATATTTGCAGACATCTATACCGACAAAAGCACTAATTGTTTAATCTATTATAAGATTCAATTTCTGAGTTTGTGCAATATTCAGCCATATCATAATTGTAACCATCACCTTTTTTCCACTTGTGCAAGCATCTATTTAATATTTTTTGCGCTTCAGAATTCTTAGGATTATTATTATTTATTTGCACTAGATTGTTATAAGACTCAATCTGACTTTTGTTACAATGTTCCTGCATACCGTAATTATCTGGCCATTTATTAGCACAATATGTTTTAATTCCTGACCTAATTTCCTCTGCAGACTTGGGTTTAGATTCAGTAGCTTGAGTCTGTATTTTTGTAGAAGTATCTTCACTACCAGTAGAATAATCAGGTACTTTAGAACTTAGCTCTTTTTTGATAATATTCGGATAATCACTATAGTATATATATGCTATAATCACAAGCAGTAACACTGGAACCCAATAGTACCACTTTATACGATTAGAGTATTGTACTAAAGCTCCACAGTTAGGACATTCTTTTGCTTGAGTACTCACATCTTTCCCGCATTCGTGACATTTAATTAATGCCATAATATTCACCTATTAGTATATTATTATTTAAAAGGTAGTTGAATGTCAATTTTACGCAATAGGTACGATTAGTTCGTGTATTCGAAATTCCAACTTATTCCCAGCTTGACAAAAGGGGAGCAGTACAGGGACATCAACTAATATAGTTTAAGCCTCTCAGAAACATCTTCATAAGTGGGATCGTTTGAGTATAAAATCTCTAAATCTTTTCTAGATTGAGATTTCTTACCTAATTCTTCGTAAACAATGGCTCTTAAATATCTCATTGCTTTAAGCAAATCCTTCGAACGATCCTTTTTTTTTCGCAACACTTGTGTTAAAAGATCGCTTGCAGCGGTGTTTAAACCAAGTCTATTGAGGGCATTAGATTTATAATAAAACAGACAGGTATGTAATTCGCTTTCATTGTCTATGTCTCCGATAAGATCAACAACTTTTTTATTACTATTTGCATCGTCCAAATCAAGTAGTACTTCAGAGAAAGAAAGTTTGGTTATAAGATCATTGGGATAATTAATAATCAATGTGTTTAAAAGCTTCAGCGCTTCTTCAATATTATTTAGTTCTTGATATAATTCTACAAGCAAAAGATAGAGGCTTCTTTTATCAGTTGTGAGTAGTGTTGATATATGCTCAGTAATTTTTAAGTTAAAAGTAGGGCTTATATTGTACTCATCAAATAATTCACCAAGTCTCTGATCATTATTTTTTGTCAACTCTAAATATTTTATTGCATCCTTTTTATTTTCTTGCTTCAACAAAATTAGTCCACTCATAAACAAACAGTCAGCATGTTGGTCTTTTACAAATTCTTTTAGTGCATTTTGATCATCACCTTTTATCATTGCTTTGCAACCATTGATAAAAGCTTTTTTATGTGCTGGGGCTAGGAGTTTTTCAAAGAAACCAACATCTAACACCCCTTTACCTTCGTTAGATTGAGAATTTTCATTCTGAGTTAGTTTTTTTGACGTTGATGAAGTTTGGATTTTAGAAGTGTAAAAGAGGCCTGTACCTGTTACACCAGTTGTCCCTCTTACTCCTTTCGTGCCCGCTGTTATTTTTGCACCTCTGGGCCCTACAGAAATAGATGCACCTCTCTTTGATAAATTAACGCTAAGTCCAGGAGCGATTTTTATTCGTCTAAAAAATCGTATACTCATATTCAGATCATAACATAATTAAATTTTTATTCAGGATTTAGTATTTTACCACAGTCAGGACATTTAGTAGTTTTCTTTTTTCTATGTTGCATTTCTTCTACAAAGCCAGATGCTAATATCCCCGTGGGTAAAGCAAACATTGAAATACCCAAGAGAGCAACTACACCACCCAGAATTTTTCCGACAGTTGTAACCGGAACTGTATCACCATATCCAACAGTACTGATTGTAGCGACTGCCCACCACATCGTATGAGGTATACTAGAAAATACATCCGGTTGTGCATTATTTTCTGCAAAATACATGAAACTAGCTGAAAGAATCAACAACATACATACTATCACCAACGATATAACAATTTCGTCTTTCTTTTCTTTTAATATCGTACCGAAAATCTGAAATGAGGAAGAATATCTAGTCATCTTGAAAATTCTCAAAAGTCTAAGCATTCTCAAGACTCTAAGATCAATTGGAAATATGAATGGCAAATAAAAAGGTAAAATTGCTATTAAATCAATTAGCGTCAGTGGTGAAAATGCAAATCTTATTCTTCCAGTAATCGAATTCTTATAACTTTTATTTTCTGTACAAGTCCATATACGTAACAAATATTCAATTGTAAAAATAATTACTGAAAACGCATTAAAAGCATCTAAAAAATCTCTTAATGACTGTGAAATAGTAGGAACCGTTAACACAATAATCGATATTACGTTGAGAAGAATTAATATCATAATGAAAGCTGAAACAATTTTAGGACCCAATTTCCCGGTAACTTCTGGAACATTCAAAAGTTTGTAAAACTCTTTTTTTACACTTTCGTATTTCATCGTGAATTATCTCCTGTAATACAAGTTTTCTATATTGTTCATTATGTAAAAATTCCCACAAATTAGCAAACGTTGGCAACACAGATCAAATACTGTTAACTTGGAGCATTAAATATATCGCCATTCTTGACAAATACATATGACTATGTATTATATAGTCATAATGACAAAAAGATTCAGGCCCAAACTTATCCATATCTACTTGCATGAAGAAGAAGATAAGTTCATTAAAAAGTACTCTGAGAAGAATTATTTGACTGTTTCTGAATTAGTTCGAGGCTGGATACATGAAGTTATGAAAAGAGAAGATTTTGATATAAAAGAGCCGTCACTACCAGAGAAATCTAAAACTAATAAGGGGGAGTGTTATTCCTAGAAAGTGCCGATGCAAGAAATGCAAGGAGGGGGAACGTAATAATCACGGCACATGGACAATTAGATACAAAGAGAGAAATGGAAGGATAAGACAGGAATCTGTAGGCAAAAAAAGTGTAATGACCAAGACTATAGCTAAGGAGGTTTTAAAGAAACGCGAGCAAGTGGTAAAGCTAGGACAAGAGGACTTGCTAGACGCTGATATTCCCGCCCTAGACAGATTCGCTAAGGAATACCTTTCATACGTGCGGGATACCGTGAAAAAGCGCTCATGGAAAAGAGACGAGCTATGTTTAAGACATCTAATAAACTTCTACAAAGGACGTATTCTTTCAGATATTAAAGCCCAAGATGTAGAGGACTATAAGACCGCAAGGTTAAGCGAGGTCTCAGCAGCTACGGTAAACCGAGAACTTGAGGTATTGCGTCATCTGTTTAACCTAGCCGACAGATGGGATAGGTTTTTCGGCAAGAATCCTGTATCAAGGGCTTCCAATAATCCCAGATTTTCACTAAGAATCAACACAATATTTTGTGTCATTACGTCATCGATTGGTGTCTTTGCCGGGTCTAAGTTCTTACCAACGACTCTTAGAGCAATGTCTCTGTCTGTAACGATGCCAAATTTTTCCTTTTCACCGCTCGCTATAGCATTTTGGACTACTACACTTCCAATGTTCTTTTCTTCCATAAGCCTTACTACTTCATTTACCATGGTTCCGGGTTTTACGGATACAACGTCCTTTCGGCACAAATTTCTCAAACTCATATCTATTACCTCCCAACATTAAGGATTTTACAATCAAGACAAATAGTTGTATTGCAAGTAATGTGCCACCAGATGAGCAAGCTTAACTTTCTGATATGTTTAGGGATGATTGTTTCGTTAAGCTAATCAACTGGAAACATATGTCAGAATCTAGTACAACTCTGTATTGGTAACTGAGCTAAAGGTCCTCACATTGGGAAATTACTAGAGTAGAACATCGAGACTCTAATTCACTTAAGGGGTTTTATGCTTCTCTTACTTCTCTTTTGCTGCGTCTGCTCTGCCATCTTATCAGTTTATATAATTCGGGAATAATGAAAACTGGAAGGGCAATAATGGAAATCAGGACCCAATCCTCCAAAGCCAAAGACGTAGTGTGTAATGCTCTTTGCAGGAAAGGTATATAAACCGCGCATACCTGTAGACCGAGAGTGCTAACCCAAGCGATCAATAACCACCGGTTAGTGAAATAGCCTATAACCGAAAGCGGTGCTCTAAGAGATCGGAAATTGAAGACATTCATTTTTTCCAATACTATAAGACCTGTAAAAGCTACGGTTTGAGCCTTTAGTAATGCCCCCTCCTGCCCGCTGGTCAAATAATGATGAAAAATCCATAGTGTGGCAGCCCCCATATATCCTCCCAGCAATAGAATCTTTGTTATCCCGCTACGATTGAGAATCGGCTCTTTGGGGTCACGCGGCGGGCGTTCCATGATACCTTCTTCAGGAGGCTCCACTCCCAATGCTACTGCCGTCATACCGTCAGTAACAAGGTTCATCCATAATATTTGGACTGGTAGTAAAATAAGGGGACCTCCCAGCAGGATATTTACAAATATGGCGAAGACCTCTCCCATGTTGGAAGATAATAGGTAGCGGACGAATTTCTTAATATTGTCATACTGACGGCGTCCTTCCTCGACTGCTCCTATGATTGAGGCAAAATTGTCATCTGTAAGAATCATATCCGATGCGCCTTTGGCAACTTCAGTTCCACGAAGACCCATAGCAATCCCTATATCTGCCTTTTTGAGTGCGGGAGCATCATTAACGCCGTCTCCCGTCATTCCTACTACATGCCCCATGTCCTGTAGTAGATTCACGATCCGGAGCTTATCTTCGGGAGTGGTTCGTGCAAAGAGAGCTTCTTTCTTCAGTGCGCCGCGTAATGCTTCATCATCCATTTCTGAGAGCTCTTTACCGGTTATTGCATCTTTAGCGGGCATACCAATGCTTTTAGCTATAGCTAAAGCGGTGGGAGATGCATCGCCTGTTATCATAATGCTCCGTATCCCGGCACTCCGGGCTAAACGAACTGCGTC
>JBBDIN010000142.1:0-13095 GCA_040880385.1 Thermodesulfobacteriota bacterium
CACAATTTTTAGGATCAGGTGAAGCTTTTAGCCAGATTTTCGGAGCTGATTTTACCACTTGGCAGATACTTGGCGTCTTTAGCTTCCCAATATTCAATAGAACAGCGCGGGGGGAATATGTTAAAGCAAGTGCTGAGTTTGATAGAAGTGAAATAACTCTTAAGAAAACAGAAGACGATGTAGCCCTTGATGTGAAGAGCGCAATCAGAGAGATTGAGAACAGTCTCAGGGCCATTGATGCAGCACATGTCTCCGTGGAGCTTGCTAAAGAAGTAGTAATTAATGAGCAGGAGCGCTTGAATGTCGGAATAGGGACCACGCGTGAGGTGCTAGAGGCTCAGAGAGACTTAATTGACGCAGGAGTGAGAGAAATTACAGCCATAGCCAACTATAATATTGCACTTGCTGAGCTTGAGCGTGCAAAGGGAACGTTACTTGAAAAAGAAGGGGTTATAATAGAAGAGTAAGCTCTTTTCACCTTTATGTCCTTAAGCATGAAGAACCAGTTAAACCATGTGACATACACACCATGTGACATACACACCATTTCAGATATAATATCATTTAAATTTTATTTAAGGAGAATTAAATGGCTAGTGATGCAATAATTGAAATAAGTGACTCAAATTTTGAGTCAGAAGTAGTAAAAAGTGATGTGCCTGTGTTAGTAGATTTTTGGGCTCCATGGTGTGGACCTTGCAAAGCGATTGCACCTATTGTAGAAGAAATCTCTTCTACTTATGAAGGGAAAATCAAAGTAGGAAAAATGAATGTAGATGAAAACCAGTCTACGACTATGAAATTTGGTATTAGAAGTATCCCGACTATTATTATGTTTAAGGGCGGAGAGGCAGTGGATCAAATTATAGGCGCTGTTCCAAAAGGGGAAATAGAAAAGGTAGTTGAAAGGTCACTAGCTTAAGCTTGGCTGACTTTGTTTATAGCTAATTTCCTGCTTTCGATAATTTTTCTTCCAATTGTTTCATCTTGTTTTCCAGAGTGTTTATTTGGCTGTTTTTTGATGTTATTAGTTCTCTGTGCTTTTTGCTTTGCCCCTCTTTGGCTGGTTTCGTTTTGCTGCTAGTTACTTTCTTTATAGAACTAAGAGTTTCTTGTTTATCAAACTCGTAGACGGTTTCACGCTCGCGGTTTATTCTCTTAGAATACTTTCTTGATGTAATGCCGAATTTTCCAAGCACTCGTCCTAGCCACTGTAAATTCTGTTCTTTTTGTTCAGACTTGGGTAAGGATTTTTGGACTTCTGCAGAAAGGGATTTTGCAGTAATTTTAAATTCTTTATTCGTATTCTCGAATAAAATATTGTCTAGTTTGCCCTCACATATAGAGCTCAGTATAGTGAGTACAGACTGCTCCCACTTGTCAGGCTCCATCTCTTTTGATTTCTTGGGTTTATCAATTTTTTCAGTTGTTATATCCTGGGCTTCTTCTGAAGCATTAATCATTAGATGAGCTAATTTGCCAAGCTCAAGTAAGAGATTCTTCTTCTCCGCTTGAAGCTCAGACATTTGCAGCTTCATTTTTTGCTTCTCTATTATTTTCTTCGACTTAACATTTACAGTTGAAATCCCTTTATCTATTTTGCCCTTTATTTTGCCTAGAAAGTCTGCCATTTCTATACACCTCTTAATTACATAATATACTTAATTTGGCCATCATGTAAGAGATTAGACTCATACTAAATTTAGTTTTAGCAATTTTCTTTGATCCACTAAATTGTTGTTATGATACTCTGAACATGGTTAGTATTATTTGAGTTTTATGTCTTTCTTGGAAAAAAGGCTGAAAATTTGATATATTTCTTAGCTAATAATGATTAGAAATAAGAGGTGATATATGTGGAAAAAGGGATTGAGTGTCCGTCTAACACAAACAATAGAGGGCAAAAAGGAAAGTTTTAATGAAGGGCTCAGAGGAACTATAGTAGAAACATTTGAATTGCAACATGGTAATTCGTACAGAGTTCAGTTCCATGATGGAAGGGTTGCCCGTTTTCCCGAGGTTTTGATGGATGAGGCTGTTGAAGTGATTGGGTAGATTTTTTGTGTTTAGATCTGGCGGATCAGTACTCTGGACGGGGCTCCGTCCGCACCTGAAATTTTAATCGGCAGACAGATAAGTTCATAATTCCCTGGAAGAATTTTATAGAGATTAATCCCTTCGATGACCCATATACCGGCTTTTAATATAGTATTATGAACCTCAATGACGTTTCCGTTATATCCACCGATAGATAAATAATCTATTCCAATAGTTTGTACCCCTCTTTCTACTAGAAAAGTTGCAGCTTCTGTCGAAAGATGTACAAACTTTTTCATAAACGGTTTATTATCCCATCTGCTTCTTGAGTTTTTTGTCTTGAATAAGATTCTCTCACCCTTACGGATTCGGTATGGGCGAATTTCTTCAACAGTAATAAATTCTTTATCTGTTATTTCAATTACCCGGGCTTTCCCGATTGTTGCAGATAAAGGCATTTTGTCTATAGTCTTTGCTGATTTCCTGAAGTGGCATGGTGCGTCCATATGAGTTCCTGAGTGAGTGCACATTGAGATATGAGTAAGATTGTCCTGATCTCCGTCTTTCATGTCATGAATGCGTTTAATTTGCACTTGAGGGTCGGTTGGCCAATAAGCCATACCATTACTAAGGGGGACCGAGATATCTATCCATCCCGTCTCTAATGATTGATAATTCTTGTTTTTGGTCTGTGTCATGATCGGTTTTACTTATTTAATTCTTTTCGTTCACTAAAGTAAGGACTTCCTCTGCTACTTGTTGGAGCGAAAGCTCGTCTGTGCTTATAATGATGTCCGCTTCTTCATACATGGGAGTTCTTTTGTTTAGAAGCTCTCTTGCCGTCTCAACTGGATTATCCACTTGAAGCAGAGGGCGGGAGGTGTCATCTTTAATACGCTCCCAAATGGTTTCTACAGAGGCTTTTAGATACACAGTTATGCCGTTCCCCTTCATTGCATCCCAGTTTCTGTCTCGCTGAACTACGCCTCCGCCTGTTGCAACGACTAGTCTCTCTTTTGTAGCTAGAGCTTCCAAAGACTCGGATTCCATATCTCTAAAGTACGGCTCTCCATGCTCGGCAAATATTTGAGTGATTGCAGTTCCAGCCTGTTCTTCTATGAATTTATCAGCATCACAGTATCCGTATCCGATTTTGTCTGCCAATATCCTGCCTACGGTAGATTTGCCGGCTCCCATAAATCCAACTAGGAATATGTTTTTGTGCTTTAGTTGATTTTGCGTCATTTGTTAAATTGATAGATTGAGTTTTTGCCTTTAGTTCCTAATACAAACTTCTCCACATATTTTCCTATAATATCGCACTCGATATTAACAGTGCTGCCTTTTCGAAGATCACCAAATGTGGTGGCCTCTTGTGTGAAGGGAATTATATTAACTATAAACTCCGTCCCTTCAACTGCATTAACAGTAAGGCTTACACCGTCTATAGCTACAGAGCCTTTTTCAACAATATATTTGGCAAGATTTTTGGGGACTGAAAATACAAATTCAAAGGATTCCCCTTTTTTAGTTCTTGATTTGAGCTTTCCAACACCATCCACATGACCATTTACAATATGTCCGCCTAATTTATCCCCGGCTTTAAGCGCTCTCTCTAGGTTGACTCTCTCGCCAACTTTTAGTTTCCCTAGATTAGTCTTTGCAAGGGTTTCATGAGAGGCGTCAACTGTGAAAGTTTTCTTACCTAAAGATGTGACGGTGAGGCATGTTCCATTTACTGAGATGCTGTCCCCAAGCACTACTTCGCTCAGGTTTATTTTGCCTACTTTGAAAGTAAATTCTACATCTTTAGATTTTTGTTTAAGACCTTTTACTTCTCCCAGGTCTTCTACAATTCCAGTGAACATTCTACTTTCCTCTTCTTGTGAAAAATGTGTCGAATATTATCAGTATAACACCTATTGTTATTGCAGAATCAGCAATGTTAAACGGGGGCCAATGAAGAGCGGGGTCTCCGAACCAATGGAAATCTATGAAATCCGTTACATATCTTAGCTTGAACCGGTCTATAGAGTTGCCTATAGCACCGCCAAGTATTAATCCCAGAGAGAATCTGAGCAGGCCATCCTGAGGGCCAGTTTTCTTAAGGAAGTAAAATATTACTACAACTGCAGTTATAAGGACAACCGCAAAGAGTATGAGCCTTGTCTGTTCGGGTAAATCACTGAATATTCCAAATGCTGCGCCAGGATTTCTTATATGTGTAATATCGAGGAATGGTAAAAAAGACACTTTGTCATAAAGCGGTATGTATTGTACCACCAGCCACTTAGATAGCTGGTCCAATATGACAACGATTGCTGCAACAATGATTGGTATTCTTAATTTGTTCATTTTATGAAGCACAGAGTATATAGGATTCAATGATTACTTCAACTTGCTTCAGTTGGATTTCTTCTGTTCTTTTATCCATCCGGCCCTTTCTATGAAATCAGTTGCGTATTGTCTAGCGGCTTCATTTTCTTCGATACGCATTAATTCCTCAAAGACGGCAATTGATTGGTCATAATTACCTTTGGCAAATAGAGAAATGCCTAAGATTCTTAAGTTCTCATTTGTTAACCTGTATGAGGGCAGCTCCAACAAGTAAGCACGAATAAGCTCTGGAATTGCTTTCTCGTACTCACCCTTGTTAAAAAACAGTCTCCCCTTTAGATAATGTGCAGGCGCATAAAGCGGGTCGTACATAACAACATTCTGCAGGTATGTGAGTTGTAATACTTTGTCGCGCGTACCGAAAAATTGCCTTATATTATCTTCAACCTGAGAATTTTCTGAGATGGTCTCAATCTTAATTTCAAGCTCTCTTTTTGTAGAGTCCGGAAGTTGTTCGTTCAGTAGATTCTTAAATATTTGTAGAGCTTCTTCAGAATTCTCCATCTGCCAGACTGCGTTCCCTTCAAGGTTTTTTAATAAGTCCTTGTCTATTTTTGAGCCCGGAGTTGAGCTGTTTGTTATTTCCAGAGCCCGGTCAAAATTCCCTTCGTAGTAATGAGAATGGGCCAGCCAGTTTATTAAATTAGGATCTGAGTTGTTGTACGCCAGTGCATCTGAGAAATTATTTCTTGCTTCATAATAGTTGTCGTTTTCAAAATTTTCATAACCTTGGTTTTTTAATTCGGCTACTTTTCTTGGGCATGTGGCCTGAAAGATGCTAGGTCTGCTAAACCTTGCCTCTGCTATAGCCTTTGTTTCGAGTGGGGGTTCAACTGTATTAATAAATTCTTGCCACTCCTGTGAAAGCTCTCCAAGATTTTTGCCATATATAGAAAAGCTGCCGGTTTTATAAGCGGATTTAAATTTCTCGATACCGTAACTATCTATCAAATAACGAGAGAAAGAGCCCATCAGGGTATAGCTAACCTCAGAAGAAGCGTACCAAAATCCAAACCCGACAATATCTTCAATTTTAGGAGCGATCCCCATCTCAATCATCACCTTTGCCCACTCATGAGCTGTAAATCTTTGCCCCCTCCAGTCAACGGCAACGGCTATACCCTCAAGAAGGCCAATTTTAGGGCTTAGTTTAAGAACATTGTTTCCAAATTCTCCTGCCATAACGTGGACTAATTCATGCTTAAGCACAGGGTGGGGGAATGAGTCGTAGATCAGGTGTATTTCGTTATGTATCGGATTTGCAATTGTAGTTTCCCCAGCTCCTGTCAGTATTTTCCTTGTTTTTATATCGGGATATATATAAGATCTAATCTTCTGAGTGGAATCCAAATCCAAAGCCTCTTTTAACTGCTTGTATCTCCATTCATGGTCCATGGCTATAAGTTCTATATCCTTAGCCTCGGGTGTTCCAGGGGCATAATAAATAAGGAAGTTTTCTGTCTCAATTGAACCAGAGAGAATATTTCTAGTTATATAATCCCTTGTATAACTGATGCCGATATTTGATTCATTTAGATGAGTTGTAATTATCGCAATCACTAGAATTACTAATAAAAGCACATCCCAGATTCTAATCAGGTTGTTTCTGAATCCAATCGCGATCCTAAGAGCAAGCAATAGCAAAATTCCCCAGAATAATACTGTAACGCGGGAGATGATTAGTGTGAGAGTTATAGGGATTGCCTCATCGTAAAGAGGACCTGGGAAGAAGCCGAATATAGGATTGTAGACGAAAATAGAAACACCATGGTAAAGCTTCCATAGTGCATATAAGGCTATTATTAAGATTGTTATAAACCCGATAAAGATACCCTTTCTTCCAAAGAAGTAACCAAAAAGAAGTCCAACAGATGTAGAGAAGAAAACAGTTATGGTTGGGATTAGAAGGAAAAATAATGATCCTTCTTTTATGTAGCAGTCCTCTTTAATCAGTGAGCTTAAGAGTCCTACTATAAAAGCTGTAAGAAGCAGTAGAATGTTTATAAAGAAGATAGAGCCAATAGGTTCTAAAAACCCTTTTTGGGAGCTCTTTCTAGACTGCTCAGAGCTCATAAGAGAGGCGGAGATAATAACACTCAGCAATGACAGTAGTACTGCTGATAAAGCTGAGAATTCAAATCCCAATGTTCCGATTAAAGGGAAAAAAGTTAAGACTATAGAGACGACAAATACAAATGCTAATGAAATTAATACAATAGGTGAAAATAGCATTCTAACAAATGTCATAGGAAGTCCTATCTTCTATAGAGAAAGTAATTGCTCTTTAGGGATAAAAGTAGTTTACATCAAGTAATCTCAAGACATAGCGATTGTTTAACCGCTTTTAAGTTGAAAGGTGATCGGAACAGTGACCCAGCTTGAGATTTCTCTCCCGTTTTCTTTGCCGGGAACAAATAGCCAGTTCTTAACGGCCTCAAGTGCTGAATCATCTAGAACTTCATAACCTGAAGGGCTTATCACTTCTATTTTCCCAACCTTTCCACTCTCAAGTACAAGCACTTTTAATTTTACCTCTCCCTCGTAACCTCTCTTCCTAGCGGTCCTTGGGTACTTGGGTTTAGGATTTATACGGTAGTCAGGATAGGCTAGTTCTGTATTAGTTCCAGCTATTTCAGATGCTTTGTTTTGGCCAGCATTTGGTTTTCCTGATTTGCTTAATGCTGCTGATTCAATTTCTTTATCTGTAATATTTTCTGATTTTAAATTTGAACTAGAAGCTTCTTTCGCATTGCTCTTTGATTTTGTTTCAGTATTTGAAGTTACTTGTGTCGAGGTTTGCTTAATCTTCTTAATCTCTTTTTGATTTTGTATATTTTGTTTAATAGGTTCTTTCTCTAAAGCTAGCTTAGGTTTACTGATTTCTTCAGTTGTTGATTGACTCTCTGTAGCTTTAGATAATTTTGATGATTCGCCGTGATCTATATCTTGAGTATTAATTACGCCAACCATTACAGTTCCTGGCTTGCCACCTGTCAGAGGGTGTTTAAAAAAGTAAAGCAAGATTGCTGATATCAGAACTATGTGGAAGGCTACTGATAATAAAATAAATTTTCTAAGCTTCTTTTTTTGCATTTTGTATCACTTTTAAATTATTATACAAATTTATACGATAAACTGTGAGAGGTTAAATTTATAATTATTCCAAGGGGAGAGTGATATGGCTTATATTTTAATAAAAACATTATTGACTGCAGTTATAATAGTTGGGATTTCAGAAATAGGGAAACGCTACACTACTTTTGCAGCACTGCTTGCTGCGCTTCCTTTGACCTCGCTCCTAGCAATGATTTGGTTATACACTGATACAAAGGATGCGGGACGTATTGCAGATTTGTCGATTGCTATTTTCTGGCTGGTTTTGCCTACCTTACTTTTCTTTTTAATCCTCCCTTGGCTTCTACGCCATCAATATAATTTCTGGCTGTCATTGGGGGTATCTAGTGTCGTGATGATAATTTTTTATCTGGGTTATGCAACGATTGGAAAGAAGCTTGGGCTGCCTCTTTAAATTTAAGTTCTGACTAAGTTGCCAGTATTTCTCTTAGCCGCATCATGCCGGTTCTCATCCAGCTTTTTACTGTGCCTAGCGGCTCGTTCATATGTTCGGAAATCTCACTTTGACTAAGTCCCTTAAAATATGCAAGCTCAATAGACTCTCTTTGCTTAGGAGTGAGTTCTGAAAGCGCTTTGTCTATAAGTTCGCGTTTCTCTCTGACTGATGATGTTTCATCGGCAAGAGGGGAGTTATCTATTGAATCAGTTAAAAGCGACTCATTGGTGGTTCTTCGCTTAGTGTCCGAGCGTATCTTGTCTATAGCTCGGCTTCTAGTAACTGTTATAAGCCATGCCAAAGGACTTCCGCGGCTTGGTTCATAATCAGGGGCCTTATTCCAAATTTGCTTAAATACATCAAGAGCTACTTCATCGGCATCAGGTCTGTTGCTCAAAATTTTATATGCCAGACCGTAAACTTGGGATATTGTATTGTCGTACAGTTTCTTAAGTGCAGATTCACAACCCCTAGCTATTTTTGAAATAAGCATAGCTAGATCGCGTTCAGCATCTGATAAATTTCGTGATTTTTTTTCTCTTTCACCCATGTCCATCTCTGACTAGCTTAAGCTCTATCTAGTAATTTAAGTCGAGTTTAACAAATATATCAAATTTATAACTCAAAAGTCCAAAACTATTATACTTGTTAAGCTTGTTGAAACATTGATAATAATCCAATCCCGTTATTTGTAACGTAACAATATCCAAACGGTGTTCTAACATCGTAGGTATATTTAAATAGAGAATCATTTTGGATATATTATTAATTAGATTATTATAAGGGGCAAGAGTTGCTATCAGTATCATTGGAGATGTATGAAGGATAGACAAGAATTAGAAGAACTTATTTCCGCATATGCTTTGGGCGCATTAGAAGGGGATGAGCTTAAAGAGCTAGAGGAAATTTTAGCTTCAGGTTCTGCCGATGCTCAGGAATTGTTGCGAGAGTATCAGGATGTAACTTCCCATCTCTCATACTCATCTAAAGGTCTGATGCCGGAGCCGGAGCTTAAAAAGAAAGTTCTTGCTGAAATACTCGGGGCCAGGGAACTGCCGGTACCTCAAACGTCGCCTCCATTTTGGTCAAGGTTCTGGAACCTAGGACTCTCTCTCGGAGGGGCTGTAGCAGTTGGATTGATATTAATACTCTTCATTTCAAACAACTCACTTAACCAAAAACTCAAAACAGAAAATACGCAGATTGCTGAGCTTCAAGAAAAAATCACAAACCAGGAAAATATCATAAACTCATTAAAAACTGTAATTGCTGAAAAAGAATCAGAAATGGGGACATTAGAAGAATCATATGCCAACCTTGATGAGTTAACCGAATTTTTGGAAGACCCGGACGTATTTGTTATACAGCTATCGAATATGCATGATAACGCAGAAGCGGGAAGCGGTGTGCTTGTAGATAAAAATGATGACGAGGCTTTGTTCTATTGTCTTGATCTAGCGGAAGCTCCTGAAGGGAAAACTTATCAGTGGTGGGTAAAAGCGGATGGTACTCATAGAAGCATCGCGGTTTTTAAAGTTGACAGTAAGGGGAGCAATATTGTCAGGCTTGAATCTGTATCTGATCTAGGAAATATCGAGCAATATTCCGTAACGCTTGAGCCAGACGGCGGGGTTGATAAGCCAAGTGGAGAAATGATATTTGCTGGAGACCATAGGGGATCTTCACTATAAAATCTTATACCCGTTCCTTAGAATTTACCCTAACTTCAGTAGAACCTGAATTCAACTTTGAACTGCAACTTTAACTTTACAATATTTCTGTCATAATTTTTCTGAGCGATTCCACAGCCACACTGTGGTTGCAAGGGTTGGAATAAGCATGAACCATGTTCCATATAGACCAATTGCAAACCCTGCAAATGGAGCGGGTAACAGAGCTCCCACAGCCATTGTTAGGACTAACACTCCAAAAGGTGACACAACGGCAAACCAGCGTGGATACAATGTTCGCCCACTTAAGATTCCAACAACATGCCAAATTGCACCTGTATAAAAAGCCAATTCTGCCGTCAAATCCCCCATGAAAAAATGATCGACTATTAGACGGTTGGCCGTTTCATAAAATGTATTATCAGTAGAGCCTACTAAGGCTTTTGCCTGCGCTAACACGCTCAGGAATGCAAACCCGGCATGCTGTATTCCTCCAATCATCAACAAAGCATAAGCAAGTATTACACATGGCACGGTGGCAAGCCAGAACCCGGCGGGTCTCATGCCAATCCACCAGTGGTAATATGACAGAGCGTAAATGGGGTAGAGCCAACCGGCTGTTTGTGCCATCATTATCATCCAATGAGGGCGGTTGCCCGCAGTACTAAGCACATCCCATGCTGCAGGAGAAAGGTATTCAAGACCGCTGAGTGTAGGAGAATAAGCATAAATATAGTCACACACACCGTTCCAGAGTAACAGGATAGAAACAACAACGCCTATAAGTCGGAGACGATTTCTGAGAAAATTACTTTGTCCCATCATTCATTTATGGTTCCATATTTTTTTATATCTATCAAGATTAGTTGCTATATAAACGATATTTATCTTTTTGTGCTCTTATCTAAAAACCTCATTAGGTGTAGCATAGCCCAAGCTTTTTCTGGGTCTATTATTAAGCTTGTGCATTATAACACGCAAATTCTCATTAGTAACACTAGCAAAATCAGGACCCTTCGGTAAATATTATCTAATTAGGCCATTAGTATTTTCGTTAAGACCTCTTTCCCAAGAAGAGTAGGGGTGAGCAAAGTAGAAATCAGCTTTTAGAGACTTGGCAATACCTTCATGATTGGCAAATTCCACTCCATTATCGCCAGTAATAGTCAAAACATGGCTAGAAAAGTATCGAAGCCCGCTAATTATGGCTTGTTCTACTAGTTTTGCCTTGCGTGCAGGCACAATCTTGCAAACTACCTTCTTGGAGACTCTCTCAACAATGGTTACGATAGCATGCTTACGATTCTTGCCCCTGCATATCCAACAATTGTATTTCCGCTGTATTGAGTCGCATAGAGTGTTAGAAATAAAACGAAAAAGCCCATCCCCCTTCCTGCCAGATAAAAATCAGAAAGAGAATTCTCTTTTCTTTTTAGTCTTCCCAATAGCCCTATGAGTATTAATGAGCTTAGGTAAATGCCCATGAAAATAATGCCGCCTGTGCTTAGGAGGGGGCGGGAATCCATTTACAGATCCTCCTCATTTTCATCTTTCCCCGCAGATATGTCCCAGTACCGGCCAAGCAGTATCGCTATTATCACCGCATACAGAACACTCATAGATATGCTGTATAAGGCCCAGAGGGGAAATCCAAGATCATCTTGTTATCAAAATCTGTAAAAAACCATGGCACGGTTAAAACTAGAGCTATGAATGAAATGAGGAAAATCTTTAATCTGCTAATTTATCTACTCCTAATAACCAACAGCTATGTCTTGCAATTTTTGCTAACTTACTTTAAATTCCCTATGTAATTTTAATACTAAAGATTGTCCATAAATAAATAGGAGGCAATAGCATGGCTAAGAAGGGTAACGGCAAAAGCAAAGATGGAAAAGAGACCGGAAAATTTAAATTAAAAAAAAGATACGAAGATGCACTCAAGTATCCGTTATTTGATTCAATCTTTAACCGCCGTTCAAGACGTTTTGGGCTTGGTATGGAGCTGCCCGATCAAACACTTGGTTTTAAATCTAAATATGCTCCTAAACCTCTTGAGGAAATGGAAGAAGCTCTTTTGGTTTGGTCAGGAACGGGACTCACCGGGCTTTGCCTAGCCGATCTTCCCCCTGAAACCGGTATTGACCTTCTTTGCCAGTGGACAGGGCGCACCTGGCCCTCTGCTTGTAATAACCACGGCACCGAACTATTTTTTACAAATGATGACGGCCTATATCATGTTGATGTAAAACACATGCTTCCTAAAAACCATGAGCTGGACATGTTCTTTAAAATGAGCCGTAATGAAAGGATGGAAAGGGTCTTAGAGCTATATCGGGAAAGCCTTGTTAAGCTTGATGATGGAAGAGCTGATCTTCCTGACCGTATGCCGGGGCTTTTTGACTTTAACCAGTGGAACACGAACAAGCCCGGAACTTCAGTTTTCATTCCGGTAACCGACATTACAGAGGAGTATTTAAACCTACTTCATCTTTACTGCAGCCATACATATGGCTTTACAATTATAGATGACCTCACGGGAAAACCGGCTGGAGTAAGTAAGTGGATCAAGAAAGGCAGATTAAAAGATAGCGTTAAGCTTTCTTTGTTTGATCTTGAGTCTAGGGTCCTGACAGGGCTTAATGTTGAGCAGGCATTTATATGTCAGAATATGAGCCTCGGACTACAGGCGTTAGGGCTTGCAGGATGGACCTTTAGCGGGTTTATTCCAAGATTTGCCCTGGGTGCTTCTCCCGAGCTCTTTAAGGGGCTGGGTTTTAATTTTATACAGCCCAAGAAAGGAGTCCTAAATCCTCCTGCTACTGTTCCGGTTGGAAGAGACGGAGTTTTTGAAGGATATTGCCCGCCTTATTACAAAAATATGGATGAAGCTATTGATGCTTTTCATGAGCATAAGGATGCTAATTGGGAATCAACAAAGCCTTTCCCTTACACCGAAGCTGACAAGCACTTAATGAGAGCGCCTCAGTCAACAGAAACTACAAAGCAGATTGTAAAAGATGTTGCTAATTACATTTACGACACATACGGAAGGTTCCCTGCATTTGTTGATCCAATGTATATGCGCTTAGTTTTTCAAGCCATGAATATTGATGTTGAGTTCTACGATGAACACTATCCCAAAGGGGCTTATTCGGATGTTCACAAGAAGTCGTTTTTACGTAACACTAAAGAAGCTAAAGGAAAGGACAGCAAAAAAACATCTAAGAAAAAAACTAGCAAGGCTAGTGGGAAAAAAGCAGCAAAAGCTTAATTTGTTCTACGCGAGTGCTTAGCTAATTGATAATATGTTAAAGGAAAAGTGTTTCTGAAATAGTTGTAACTATCATATAACACTTGACAAACATTTGAAAATTATCTAAAGTGGGTTTGGGATGGGTATTTTTTTAGACTCACTTA